>CP066204.1:311250-622500 GCA_016237705.1 Aerococcaceae bacterium zg-252 | reverse complement strand
GTTTTCGGCTACCACTCGCATTACTGTTGTGCATTGGCACCACTAATAATTTCTGAAATTTCACTGGTAACTTTTAATTGTCTTTGTTGATGATACTGTTGTTTCAAATCATCAATCATTTCTTCTGCATTATCTGTCGCACTTCGCATCGCATTCATTCGACTCGCATGTTCACTTGTTTTAGCGTCCATAATCGCACCATAAATTTGACTTTCTGCATATTGTGGCAATAACACATCTAAGAGCGCACTTTGATTGGGCTCAATCAAAAAGTCGACTGGAAATAAACTCGTTTCAATTTCTTCTTCGAGTTCTAAATCGGTTAAAGGCAAAATTTGCTCAGCACGAAATTGAGTTGTCATCGCATTAATATGGTGGTTATAACAAACATACAATGCGTCAAATACTTGTTTTTTAAATAATTTTACAGCTTTTCTTACAATACGTGAAACTTCTATAAAGCTCGGTTGGTCTGTTAGATGATGCAATTCATACGCAATTTCATATCCCTCTTCCCGACAATATTTTGCAATCGGCTCTCCAATTGCTAATACCACCACTTCGTCTTTACTTTGATGATCATCTTTTAACATGGTATCCGTCGCTTTTATGATTGAAGTATTATAACCACCGGCTAACCCTTTATCCGATGTGATAATCAAATAACCTGTTCGTTTGATTGGACGTTCAATTAACAAATCGTTAAAATTAATGTCTTTCACTTCATCAACGTCCATTGGGACTCCGTCATCTAGCAAGTCAAATTGTTGCTTTCCAAGCACTGCAACCATCTGTTTTACCTTTTGTGCATATTCAAAATACTTCACAGATTCTTGTACCATTCGATTATATTTTGATGCTGATACCATACGCATGGCATTCGTTATTTGTGCAGTCTTTCGCGTAGAGTCTATTCTTTTTCTAATTTGATTTAACGACATAACTCACGCTCCTTTTCTGTTCATCCTTAACCCATTGAACTGACATGTTCATCTAAGATAGAAGTCATCAAATCATCTTCAGGCATACGACCATTGCGGCGAATATCACGCAAGATGACTTCGTATCGATTTTCTAAAAATTCAAATAACGACGCTTCATAGTCACGAATATCCGATATTGAAACACCGTCTAAATAACCATGGTTCAGAGCATAGAATAGAATAATTTGTTTTTCAACACTCACTGGTCGATGTTGCGGTTGTTTTAATACTTCAACTGTACGGCGACCACGATTTAATCGTTTTTGTGTATAGGCATCTAAATCTGAACCAAACTGAGAAAATGCTTCTAACTCTCGGAAACTTGCTAAATCAATCCGCAAAGTACCCGAAACTTGTTTCATTGGTTTTAATTGTGCTGCCCCACCAACACGAGATACAGAAAGTCCGGCATTAATCGCTGGTCGAACACCCGAATGGAACAAATCGCTCTCTAAAAATATTTGTCCGTCTGTAATCGAAATAATATTCGTTGGAATGTATGCTGAAATATCTCCCGCCTGTGTTTCAACAATTGGTAATGAAGTAATTGAGCCACCACCAAGTGCATCAGATAACTTAGCTGAGCGTTCTAATAAACGAGAGTGTAAATAGAACACGTCCCCTGGATAAGCTTCACGTCCCGGTGGACGTTTCAATAACAAACTCATTTCACGATAAGCAGCAGCCTGTTTTGATAAATCATCATAAATAATCAATACATGTTTACCAGAATACATAAACTCTTCTGCTATAGCAGTCGCAGCATACGGTGCTAAATAAAGTAATGGTGCTGGTTGCGATGCACTCGCACTCATCACAATGGTGTACTCCATTGCACCAAAACTTTGTAACGTATTCACAATATTTTTTACCGTTGATTCTTTTTGACCAATCGCAACATAGATACAAAGAACATCTTGTCCCTTTTGATTCAAAATAGCATCAACAGCTAGGGTTGTTTTCCCTGTTTTACGGTCACCAATAATCAACTCACGTTGACCTCTTCCAATTGGCACTAATGAATCAATTGCTTTAATTCCGGTTTGCAATGGTTGATGTACACTTTGACGCTCCATAATTCCTGGTGCATCAGCCTCAACTGGTCGGCTCTTAGACGATTGAATTTCACCTAATCCGTCAATTGCTTCACCCAATGGATTCACAACACGACCTAATAATCCATTTCCTACCGGTACTTCCATAATACGATTCATACGGCGAACTAAATCCCCCTCATGAATCGTAACATAGTCTCCAAAAATGATAATCCCAACATCATTGGATTCTAAGTTTTGTACCATTCCTTTTGTTCCATTAGCGAATTCTACCATTTCACCAATCATTACATTTTCTAAACCATTGGCTCTTGCAATTCCATCTCCAATATATGTAATCGTACCGATTTCTTCGATAGAACCTTCTGCATGGAACAGACGAATTTGTTGGCGTAATCGTTCATCTAAACGTTCTAAACTCATCTTTATCCTCCTTATTTCTGAAATGACTTCTACTTTCTTTATGTTCTCACATTTACTTTAGTAGATACATTTCAGAGCGCTCCTTGTCGCACTATGTTCATTTAAGTTATCACAAAATATCTGCGTATTAATATTTTATTAGTAACGCCAATTTCGTTCTAAATGACGGCGTAGCTCTCGCAATGTTTTTTGTCCACTTACTTCATAGAAGAAACTTTCACTTTGAAGACGAATTCCTGTAATTAAGTTTGAATCCACTACCGTCGTAATCCGTCGTAATTTTTTATTTGTTTTTTCAATAAATTTGCGAACAATGATTTCTTTCTCTTCTTCAGTTAATTCAACAGCTGACGTAATCATCAATATTTCAGGTCGATCATTCGAATGAAAAGCTGATTTTCTCCCAGCAGAAGTTACTTGGGTCATTAACTTTTCAAGCAATGAATCTTCATAATGTTCTCTATCAATCCCTTTATTTTCTACTGAATCTAAAGTTTCTTGCACTTGTTCTTGTTGAAGTTTCTTCAAAAGTAAATTTTCATGTGTCTTCACTCGTTCAACACGCGCAGTTTCAGTTTTTGTTTGTTTTTCTGTCATGTTAAATCATCCATTCCATGAATAAATTCTTCGACAAGACGGTGATAATCAGCATTAGTAATTTCACGATGTAAAATTTTCTCTGCGATTTCAATTGCAATATCTGTCAACTCGCCTTTCACTTCATTTAAGATACGTGTACGCTCTTGAGCTGCTTCTTGTTCAGCTGCTTCACGCATACGAGCGATGTCTTCTTTAGCATCTTTAATCATCGTATCTTGCACTTGTAAGGCTTGTTTTTTAGCATTCATAATAATTTGTGTTGCTTCATGACGAGCATCTTTTAATAATTGTTGTGCCTCTTGTTTCGCTTTAATACTTTCTTCTTTTGCATGAGCAGCGTCAGCTAAATCATCTTGAATAATTTGATGACGTTTCCCCAACGTTTTCATAAATGGTTGCCACGTAAAATGCTTGACAATCAATAATAAAATAACGAAAGCAACCATTGTGACAATCGTATTTCCCAATGCAGTGTTCGGTGACTCAGTTGTTGTTAATAATAGTGCAACAAACATATCATCCCTCCTATTTCAGTTGACCTTTCTACATTTTCGTTTCTATCTGAAAACTAAAATAAACGCAATAACAACAGCCATAATTGGCACAGCCTCGATTAACCCTACACCAAGGAACATTGTCATACGTAATTTACCTTCTAATTCTGGTTGTCTTGCAATCGATTCAATTGTTTTTGAGATAACCATTCCGTTTCCGATTGACGCTGACAACGCAGCGATAGCAACAGCAATAGCAGCAGCAATAGCATTCATAAAATATATTCTCCTTTTTCTTTTAAAATTTTATAGAAATTAAACAAACTTATTCATGTTCAGTTTCTACTTTATGAGATAGATAGACCATCGTCAGAGTTACAAAAATATAGGCTTGAATCGCTCCGATAAAGATTGAAAAGCCTTGCCAAATCATTTGTAATGGTAAACCTATTACCCAAGTTAACGAACCTTTCAAATTCGCTAAACCTGCGATTAACCCCAGTAACACTTCACCTGCAAAAATATTTCCGTAAAGACGCAATGCTAAAGTTAAAGCATTGGTAAATTCTTCGACAATCTTAATTGGAAATAAAAATGACGATGGCTGCATGTAACTGTTTTTTACATACGATTTGAACCCAAGATTATTCACACCGATAAAGTGTGATAACAAAATCATAAGTAGTGCCAGTGACAAACACACTATCGGATCAGCCGTTGGACTTCGCCATAATGAGAAATGTCCGACATGTAATAATAGCGGCAACCCAATCATATTCGACATAAAGATGAACAATAGCAATGTTAATCCTAATAATTGAAAGTTTTGGGCTCCATGGTCATCAATCGCACCACCGACCACTCCACGAACAAAGTCAATTAATGTTTCCATTACGAGTTGGGGTTTACTTGGCGAATCAACTGATAAATTTTGCGCTGTCCAAACACAGAAGATTAAAATTAATATCACCGTTGCAAGCACAGCTAATAGGGTGTTTAGACCAAATGCGATACCAAACACCTGAAACACTACCGTCTCTTCCAAATCTATCCTTCCTTTCTTTTAGCCTTTTTGAATTTATTCAAAAATAGCATCTAATATTATTTTGTTGACTAAAGAATATAAAAACTAGTCACAAATCCATTTCATAGTTTACCACTTTAAGTCCGATAAAACAAACTTTCTAAGCGATTTCACGCTAAAAATATTTTTATAAAAATATCTGAAAATATATTGACCGCTCAATAAATATCTCAACTTCATTTTGCATCACTCTAGCATTTCAAAGTCTACCCTTTAAATCTATCGTTAATAACCACCTTATTCTATGTTCAACGTGGAAAGCATCGTTCATATAAATCAAAAAATATTTTAATTTCTACTTATTTAATAGCAAAACATCATTCTACTTTTTTCGACATTTGTCGCATAAAGTAAAATGATGTAAATTGTTTTAATTAAAATTCAATTGTTTCGTGTTCAATCAATACTCGATTAGGTGACGGTACTACCCCGCTCGACATCCATTGGTCTAGCAGTCGAATTGTTTCATATCCAAGATTAAGAGCCCTAATATTCATACTAATCATTTGACTGTGCCCCAATAGACTTGTTCGATGAGATTGAAATGTAGCAATCGGAACATCACAATCGGTCAATTGATGCCAACGATTGATAAAACCTGCTGCTACCAATTCATCAGCGATAACCCAAGCTTCAACTTCCGGATGCTGATATAGTCGCTCTGCCAATTTTTCGCCATCTTCTTTTAAAAAATCAAACCCATTAATCGTATAGGCATCATTTACATCAAGATTGTGCTGCAACAACGCTTTTTTATACCCCATATATCTATCTTTAATAAAATTCTGCTCTTGCTGTCCACCTAAAAATCCGATTTTACGATACCCTTTTTCAATTAATCGAGTTGTGGCATCACATGATAATTCTTGATTATCATTATCAACCGTACAAGCATCTGTATAAAATACTTTTCCAATAATCACGTGTGGAAAATTTCGCTCTACAACAAATCGAAGCACTGGGTCATCGTCTTCTGCATATAGAAAAATAACCCCTGCCACTTGGCGACCAAAAATCATATTTTGCACATGCTCTTTTCTTTCTTCAATTGACTGTCCTGTCGTCAATAAAAGTGAGTAACCTAATTTTGTTGCTTCGGCATTTATCCCTCGTAAAACTGTTGGAAAAAACGGATTTTGGTAGAAAGCATCCGTCGCATTCGGTAAGATTAATCCTAATGTGCTTGATTTTTTACTCGCTAAACTTCGTGCATTTAAGTTTGGAAAATAATTCAATTCTTGCATCACATTTCGCACTAATTCTTTTGTTTGTTCACTAATCGAATCACTATTTTGAATGACTCGTGTAACGGTTGACGGTGCTACCCCCGCTTTTTTTGCTACATCTTTAATTGTTACCACCAAAATCCCCCCTCTCACCGATTCATTATATCACAACATCATTGCCATTTGCTTGTATTATCAATGATTTCAGCAAAATTTCACTTAAAAAATCACTTCGAACTCTTCTATTATTTTGTGATTTATATCAAATTTAAATTTTTTTCAATTTACCGGTAACAAATCAACGAAATCGTTTGCGTCATCAATTTTTTATCATTATAATAAGGACGTAAACAAAATAGTATTTCTCAATTGATGCTGAGAAAAATAGGAGGGTTAATTATGACACGATCAAGTGGTGTGCTCATGCATATTTCATCATTACCAAATCAATTTGGAATTGGTACTTTTGGAAAATCTGCATACGATTTTGTCGATTTTTTAGTAGAAAGCAAACAAACTTATTGGCAAATTTTACCATTAGGAACAACGAGCTACGGTGATTCTCCGTATCAGTCATTTTCTGCATTTGCTGGTAATACACATTTTATTGACTTTGATTTATTAGCTGAAAAAGGTTACTTAAATCATTCTGACTACAATACCGTTGATTTTGGCTCAAATGCCGAGACAGTAGATTATGGTCAAATATTTGTACAACGTCGCCCTATTCTTGAGTTGGCAGTGAAAAACTTTTTATCTTCGAATGATACTGAAGCATTTGAACGCTTTGTAGAAGAAAACAATCACTGGTTACAACCTTATGTTGAATACATGGCAATCAAAGAACATTTCGGCTTGAGAGCATGGAATGAATGGGATGAAGACATTCGTCTACGTCAACCAGAAGCATTAGCACATTATACAAACTTATTGAGTGATGAAATGAATTATCATCGTGTCACACAATTTTTCTTCTTTGAACAATGGTTAGCTTTGAAGCAATACGCTAATGAACATCATATTCAAATTATTGGAGATATGCCGATTTATGTTGCGGCTGATTCCGTTGAAATGTGGACAACACCTCAATTATTTAAAGTTAGTGAAATACTTGAACCGACGGTCGTTGCAGGATGTCCACCAGATGAATTTTCAGATGACGGACAATACTGGGGTAATCCTATTTACAATTGGGATTACATGGAACAAGACCAATACGCTTGGTGGGTGTTACGTTTGAAAGAAAGTTTCAAAATTTATGACCAAGTGCGTATTGACCATTTCAGAGGCTTTGAGTCTTATTGGGAAGTGCCATTCGGCTCTCCAACAGCTGCCTATGGTAAATGGGTTAAAGGACCAGGCTTAAAATTATTCAATCGAATTAAAGAAGAATTAGGTGAATTAAATATTATCGCAGAAGATTTAGGCTTTTTAACACAAGAAGTTATCGACATGCGAGACGGTACTGGATTCCCTGGAATGCGTATTTTACAATTTGGATTCGGTGGTAGTGATTCATTAGATTTGCCACATAATTATGTCCAAAATACGATTAGTTATTTAGGTACACATGATAATGAAACGGTGACAGGTTGGTATCAATCCACAAATCCAGCCAATGCAGCACAAGCTGATCATTATACAAACCGTAAAGATAATGAAACTATTGCTGAAGCGATGAACCGTACATTATCTGCGTCTATCAGCAATCAAGTCATCTTCACAATGCAAGATTTATTAGATTTAGATAATACAGCTCGTATGAATACACCGTCAACCATTGGTATTAACTGGTTATGGCGTATGAAAGAAGATGCGATTACACCTGATGTTGTTGCAAAATTAAAGGATTATACACTTACATATTTCCGAGCAAATCCAAATTTAATTGATTAACAAAGAAAAAATCATCTGAAAACGATTAAAATTTTATTTTTTCAAATAGATAGACAAAAAAGAATATTCTTTTAAATGTTTTTATGATACACTGTATCGCATATTCAAACGTTAAAGGATTATGGCAGTTTATCTCGCTAACAAAACGGGATTCACTGCCAATCTCGTTTGACAATATAATATTTCAAAGGAGTTAAACATGACTTTAGTAGCAAATTACGCAAAAAATTTATATTTAAAATCAATTGCTGATTGTTCAGAGCAAGAATTATATCATATATTATTCAAAATTGTTCGTGACCGTTCAGAGCAATTACCGACGCATCATTCAAGGAAGAAATTATATTATTTCTCAGCTGAATTTTTAATTGGTAAATTACTTAGCAATAATTTATTGAACTTAGGTATTTATGATGAAGTTCAAGCTGAATTAACAGCAGCTGGTAAAAATATGATGGATATTGAACAAGCTGAAAACGAACCGTCTTTAGGAAATGGTGGTTTAGGGCGTTTGGCAGCCTGTTTCGTAGATTCAATCGCAACACTTGGTTTAAATGGTGATGGAATTGGATTGAACTATCATTTTGGTTTATTCCGCCAAGTGTTTAATCAAAATCAACAAAATGCAATTCCAGACCCTTGGTTAACTGAAAAAAATTGGGTTGCAAAAGCAGAACAACGTTATACTGTGCCGTTCAAACACTTTGAGCTAACTTCAACACTTTATAATTTAGACGTACTAGGTTATGGACAAGATAAAAAGACACGTTTACGTTTATTCGATTTAGATTCTATTAATAGCGATATTATCCATGATGGCATTCAATTCGATAAAGGGAATATTTTTGAGAACTTAACTTTATTCTTGTACCCTGATGATTCTGACCATGCTGGTGAATTATTACGTATTTATCAACAATATTTTATGGTATCAAATGGAGCTCAATTAATTTTAGAAGAAGCAGTAGCAAAAGGAAGTAACTTACATGACTTAGCCGATTATGCTGTTATTCAAATTAATGACACTCACCCTGCCCTTGTAATTCCTGAAATGATTCGTTTATTAACGGAACGTGGTATTGAAATGGATGAAGCCATTGAAATTGTCCGTTCAATGACTGCATTTACAAACCATACTATTTTGGCAGAGGCTTTAGAAAAATGGCCATTACATGATTTAGAAGAAGTTGTGCCTCAATTGATTCCTATTATTCATATTTTGGATGAAAAAATGAAAGAGCAATATCCTAATAATCCAGCCGTAACGATTATTGATGAATACTCACGTGTTCACATGGCTCATTTATCAATTCATTATGGATACAGTGTCAACGGTGTAGCAGCATTGCATACCGATATTTTGAAAAAATCAGAATTGAAAGCTTTTTATGATTTATATCCTGAAAAATTCAATAATAAAACAAACGGGATTACTTTCCGTCGTTGGTTAATGGATGCCAATCCACAATTAGCTAAATTATTAGATAACACGATTGGTACACAATGGCGTAAAGACAGCAATTTAGAAGCATTACTTGACTATATCGATGATGAAAATGTCATCAACGAATTACGTGCGATTAAGCATAATAATAAAAAAGCCTTACAAGAACGTTTGAAAACTACACAAGGCATTAGTATTAATACACATTCAATTATTGATGTTCAAATTAAACGTATGCATGAGTATAAACGTCAACAAATGTTAGCTTTATATATTATTCATAAATATTTTGCTATTAAAAATGGTCAAATACCAGCAACGCCAATCACAATTATTTTTGGTGGTAAAGCAGCACCGGCTTATACAATTGCGCAAGATGTCATTCATTTAATCTTAAATTTATCTGAAATTATTGCTAATGACCCAGAAGTAAGCCCACACTTACAAGTTGTCATGATTGAAAACTACAATGTAACAGCAGCTACTTACTTAATTCCAGCTGCGAACATTTCAGAGCAAATTTCATTAGCATCTAAAGAAGCATCTGGTACAGGTAATATGAAATTCATGTTAAACGGTGCTTTAACACTGGGTACCTTAGACGGTGCTAACGTGGAGATTCATCAATTAGTAGGTGATGAGAATATTACAATTTTTGGTAAAGAAAGTGACGAAATCATCCATTTATATGAAACAAATGGTTATGTTGCACATGACTACTATCAACGAGATGCTATCAAACCATTAGTTGATTTCATTGTGAGTGAAGAAATGCTTGCAGTAGGTAATTCAGATCGCCTATATCGTTTGCACAATGAATTGATTCATAAAGATTGGTTCATGACCTTAATCGATTTAGAAGAATTTATTGAAGCCAAAGAAAAAATGTATGCTGAATACGAAGATTACAATTTGTGGTTACGTAAATCATTAGTCAATATCGCCAAAGCAGGATACTTCTCTGCCGACCGCACAATCAATGACTATAACGAAGATATTTGGCATTTAGAAAAAGCATAGTAATTTACCCCAGCGAACATTCTACAATCGCTGGGGTTCTATATATTTTTTAAACTAAAATTTCAACAAAACGTTGAACCATTTGAGCCGATACTCTACCTGCTTCAATAACAAACTCATCAAATGACATTGTTGCTACTTCATCAGCACTATCACTAATAGCTCGAATAATAACGAATGGTACACCTAAGACGTGAGCCGTCTGTGCAATAGCTGCCGACTCCATTTCACATGCTAACGCTTTGGGGAAATCAGCTTTAATCGCTTTTACTTTATCAGCATGGTTAACAAATGTATCCCCCGACACAATCAAACCTAACGCAGGCTCAATATCCAATAATCGACATGCTTGTTTTGCCACACGCAAATAATCACTGTCTGAATAATAATAAGCTGGCATACCTGCCATTTGCCCTTTTTCATACCCAAATCCAGTCACATCAACATCATGATGACTCAAGCGGTCAGCAATCACTACACTCCCAACCTTTAAGCCAGAATGCAATGCTCCTGCAGTCCCAGTATTAATAATCATATCAACCGCAAAATGTTGCACTAACAAGGTTGTGATAATACTCGCATTCACTTTCCCAATTCCAGACTGAACTAGCACTACCTCATGAGCACCCAACTTGCCTACAATAAAAGATTGTTGATACAATACTTGTTCGGCACTCTCTTGAATCGCTAATTTCAGCGAACGAATTTCTTCTTCCATTGCTCCAATAATTCCGATTTTCATATATTCCTCCAAATATTATACTAAAAATGCAATTAACAATACGGCTAACAATAAAACACCTACAATAATAATCCCATTAGTCAAAAATTTATCAATTCGAGCATGATACTTGCTACGTCGTCCTCTGATACTGTTTTCGTTTGATATTATCGGTGAATCATTATCAAATTCTTCATTTTCAAATGCCTCGTCCATTCTATCATAGATAATCGTATCGTCATCAAAATTATCATTTAGTTGATACTCATCTTCTGCTCGCTCTAGTAAGCGATTGATTTGCTCCTTTTCTAATTCTTCTCTTGTTTTAAAATGCATTATGCATCACCCTTTTCCGTTGTACCTAACCAATATTGTAAGGCAAATAATGTCTTCAAATCGATTATTTCACCAGATTGAATCATCATTCGAATTTCTTGCTTTGTAAATTTATGAACCGTTACATTTTCATTCTCATCTTGTGCAAGTGGATTTTCTACCTTACTTAAATCAGTAGCATGAAATAGTGTAATCTGTTCATCTAAATACCCTGGTGAAACATAGAATGTAGAAATTTCACGCCACTGCTCTGCTTGATAAGCTGTTTCTTCTTCCAATTCACGCTTTGCACCAACTAAGGAAGCCTCTAAACCACCTTGCTCCATATCCAGTAAACCAGCAGGAATTTCATAAATTTCACGTGCAATTGCAGGACGATATTGTTTTACTAAGACTACCTTATCTTCATCAGTTGCTAACACACAAACTGCAGGCAAATGATGAATAATTTCACGTTCAACGATAACTCCAGTATCTAAACGTAATTGATTCACATAAAGCTGCATAATATGTCCGTCAAAAATTTGATTCGATGACACTAAACGTTCATCTTGCTGACTTAAAATCGACTCTCTATTTGTTTTCATTTGGTATACTCCTTATTTTACTCCGGTGGTGTATTACAAACTACTTATTATCACACTATATACTATATAAATTTCTACCCACCGAAGACGATTTAGCTCAATAACTTTACTTTACCGAATTATTCACTATCATGCAAGAAATTCCATTGAAACAACAGAAAATCTCTTCTTCTGCAAAAAAAGAGAGCCAAAGGGCTCCCTTACAGTTCAATTATTGTGCGTATGGCTCTTCAGCTGTTAACTCAAGGTCAGCTAATGATAAGTCTGAACCTACTTTAATATCGTAGTTTTTCACACGGTTGTTAACGGCTACTACACTATAACGGTATAATGTTGGAATGATCGGTAATTCATCCATGAAGTATGTTTGCCATTCTTTATAAGCATTCTTACGGAATTCTTCATCAAACGCTTCGTCTGAGTTAAGCGCAGCTAATAATTTCTCGTGCTCATCAGTTGTCCAACGGCTGAAGTTGAATGCTGCTTCACGACCGAATAAATCAGTTGGGTTAGGGTCACCACCGATACTAAATGCAGCTTGGAATACTTGAATTTTTGGCTCATCTTTCTTAATTGCATCGTAGAATGCGTTAAACTCCATTAATTGACCATCAACTAATTCAACTTTAACACCTAACTCTGCCCATTGTTGCATATAGTATTCAGCTAAAGGTTGTGCAATTTCGCCACCAGACATTGAAGCAAAACCTAAAGTGAATGGTTTACCTTCTTTATCTTCAACAAATCCGTCGCCGTCTGCATCTTTATATCCTGCATCTGCTAAAATTTGTTTTGCTTTTTCCATGTCATAAGGATACCCTTCGCTTGATGCATCAAAGTATTCTTTGAAGTTTGGTGTAATTGGTGAAGTTGCTCTCCAACGTAAACCATTGTAGAAACGCTCACCAATCGCATCATTATCAATCGCATAAGCCATTGCTTGACGTAATGCTTTATCTGATTGTACTAATGTTTCGTCTGTAACGTTCTTATCATCTTCAAATTTACCTAATTTAAATCCGATATAAGTGAAAGCATTTTGAACATCACCTAAAATTTGCATATTTGTAGAATCTTTGTAAACTTCGTATTGGTCAGCTGGTAATGAAGCCACGTCATAACGCCCTGCTTGCATTTCAGCAATCGCTGTCGCATCACTAACAACATCTAATTGTACACCGTCAATTTTTGGTTTACCTTTCCAGTAGTATTCGTTTGCTTCATAAGTAACAGATTCACCTGGAACTACTTTTGTAATACGGAATGCACCCATACCTACTGGGTTAACACGTACTTTTTCGTGGTCTAATAATTCACCAACTGGAATGTCTTTTAAGTAATGTTCTGGTTCGATATAAGATAATACCCCACCACCAGCTTGTAACATTGAGTTAGGGAAGTTTTTATATGTTACACGTAAAGTATAATCATCCACACGCTCTAAACCAGAGATTTCTTCTGCATCACCATTGTGGTATTCTTCCATACCCACAACATTAGAAACAGCCTCGCTATAACGTACACCTTGATAATCTTTATGTCCGATAACATAATATGGGAAGATAACGTCATCAATTGAAATTGGTTCGCCGTCACTCCATTTTTGTCCTTCAGGGATTTTAATCGTTACTTGTTTATTTTCACGATCAAACTCAATTTTTGCAAAACCTGAATCATCAATTAAAAAGTTTTCATCGTAGCCATATAGACCATCTTGAATGAAGCCAAGAATAATTGCATCTGGGTTTGCATCATAAAGCATTTGGTTTAATACACCAGAAAATGGTGAACCAACTAATGCATAACGTAATACTCCACCTTCAATTGACTCTTCCTCATTCGATACTTGTGTTGACAATTGAACAGATTGTGCTGAAACTGTTGCAACAGCTGGCCCAGTAAAGACTGAAGATAGTAATAGTGCCGAAGCTCCTAATACGAATAATTTTCTTAAAGATTTTCTCATATTTACCCTCCTGTTTGGTTGTTACTGATTTATGTTCCTATATTAACTTAATTTAAATTAAAATGCAATAGGTTTATGAGTAAATTTTTATTTTCTCTAATAAAAAACTCATTTTATGATTTTGTCGCAATTTGGGTATCTTATGTTAATTTTTATTTTTACTTCTCTTATTGTAAAAAAAAGAGAGCCACATGGCCCTCTTTCATCTCAATTATTGTGCGTATGGTTCTTCTGCTGTTAATTCAAGGTCAGCTAATGATAATTCTGAACCTACTTTAATATCGTAGTTTTTCACACGGTTGTTAACAGCTGTTACACTGTAACGATATAATGTTGGAATGATTGGCAATTCTTCCATGAAGTATTCTTGCCATTCATTATATGCTTTTTTACGGAAATCTTCATTGAAAGCATCATCTGAATTAATTGCTGCTAATAAGCGTTCATTTTCTTCAGTTGTCCAACGAGCAAAGTTAAATCCAGCTTCTTTACTATAGAAATCAGATGGGTTAGGGTCACCACCGATACCATAAGCAGCTTGATATACTTGAATTTTTGGCTCATCTTTTTTGATTGCTTCATAGAATGCGTTAAATTCCATTAATTGTCCGTCAACTAATTCTACTTTAATTCCGATTTCAGCCCATTGTTGCATATAGTATTCAGCAATTGGTTGTGCTGTTTCACCACCAGACATTGAAGCAAAACCTAAAGTGAATGGTTTACCATTTTTATCTTCAACAAATCCGTCGCCGTCTGCATCTTTATATCCTGCATCTGCTAAAATTTGTTTTGCTTTTTCAACATCATAAGGATAACCTTCAATTGAGTCGTCATGGTATTCTTTGAAGTTTGGTGTAATTGGTGAAGTTGCTCTCCAACGTAAACCATTGTAGAAACGCTCACCAATCGCATCATTATCAATCGCATAAGCCATTGCTTGACGTAATGCTTTATCTGCTTGCACTACTGAATCATCTGATACAACTCTACCGTCTTCCATTTTACCTAATTTAAATCCGATATAAGTGAATGCATTTTGAACATCACCTAAAATTTGCATATTGGTAGAATCTTTATAAACTTCATATTGGTCAGCTGGCAATGAAGCTACATCATAACGTCCTGCTTGCATTTCAGCAATCGCTGTTGCATCACTTACAACGTCTAATTGAACACCATCAACTTTTGGTTTACCTTTCCAATAGTATTCATTTGGTTCAAAGGTTACAGATTCTCCAGGAACAATTTTCGTTACACGGAATGCACCCATACCAATAGGGTTAACACGTACTTTATCAGAATCTAATAATTCAGCAACAGGAACATCTTTTAAGTAGTGTTCTGGCTCAATATTATTTAAAATACCCCCACCAGCTTGTAACATTGAGTTAGGGAAGTTTTTGTAAGTAACACGCAATGTATAATCATCCACACGTTCCAAACCCGAAATCTTATCAGTTTCACCTTTATGGTATTCTTCCATACCAACAACATTTTCTAGTGCCTCTCCATAACGAACACCTGGATAATCTTTATGTCCAATAACATAATATGGGAAAATCACATCATCTATCGTCAAATCTTCTCCGTCGCTCCATTTTTGTCCTTCAGGAATTTTAATTGTTACTTGTTTGTTTTCACGATCAAACTCAATTTTTGCAAAGCCTGAATCATTAATTAAAAAGTTCTCATCATATCCATATAAACTATCTTGTAAAAATCCAAGAATAACTGCATCAGGTTGTGCATCAAAAAGCATTTGGTTCAATACCCCTGGAAATGCTGACCCTACTAATGCATAACGGAAGATTCCACCTTCAATGGACTCTTCATTATTTGTAACTTTTGTCGATAATTCTACAGACTGTGCGGATACATTAACAATTGACGGTGTTACAACAGAAGATAGTGCTAATACAGATGCACTTAATGCGAAAAATTTTATAAGCGATTTTTTCATTGTTCTCCTCCAAAAAAATGTTTTTTTATTATAAAATTAATCATACATCACAGGTAAAATTAATACAAGTTAATTTTTTGTAGATAACACAAATTTTAACCAACATCTAATTTTTATTTCGCTGTTTATCACTTAAAATTAATAAACGCAATATATTCATATTCCCTACCTAAAATTACTTCTATTTATTAGTATCATTATCATTATTCATGCCACTAAAATAATGACACTTATCGCTCTTGCACCTTTACTCATTCGCACCTACACTCATAATTCTCTCATTAAGTACAGCACAAAAAAGACGAGTATGATTGCACCAATCTTCTCGTCTGATTTATTTTTATTATGCTTCTGGCTGTTGTTCTGTCAATAGAACTGGCCCGTCGGCCGTAATTACAAGCGAATGTTCAAACTGAGCACAATACCCACCGTCACGAGTACGAGCTGTCCACCCATTATTATCCATTTTCATCTGCCACGTTCCCATTGTAATCATCGGCTCAATGGTAATCGTCATACCCTCTTTCAAACGCAAGCCTTTACCAGCTAGTCCATAATGTGGTACTTGTGGCTCTTCATGAATACTTGGCCCAATGCCATGTCCGATAAAATCACGGACAACACCATAACCTTTTGATTCTGCGTACGTTTGAATAGCGTGACCGATGTCGCCAATACGATTTCCTACTTTTGCTTGTGCAATACCAAGATACATCGCTTCTTTTGTTACATCCATTAATGCTTGGTGTTCTGGACTAATCTCACCGACAGCATAGCACCAACAACTATCCGAAATCGCACCATTTAAGTCAACACAGAAATCAACTTTTACAATGTCACCTGCTTTTAGTGCATAGTTTGACGGAAAACCATGACAAATTTCATCATTCACACTGGTACAAGTCGCATATTTATACCCCTCATAACCAATTTGAGCTGCGATCGCCCCACCTTTTTCAATTTCCTTTTGTACAAATTGGTCAATTTGTGCAGTTGTCACGCCTGGTTTAATCAAATCTCTTAATTTAACATGTATTGACGCTAATAATGCACCCGACTCTTTCATCATTTCGATTTCTCGTTCTGATTTTAATGTAATCATTCTCTAGCCCTTTCTATTCTTTTATCCATGTCATGCGAATATGACACGCTTGCTTATCTAATGTTTCATTATAAATGACTTGCTCCGTTTGAACAACATTATTGACCGAAATATATGTTTTTACTACAACTTGATGCTCTGGCAATAGCTCACTACCATACTTTAATTCAATTTTTTGCAGATGATGTTCTTGCTTAAATTCATCAGGTAACGCATCATATCCCCAACGGAAATAAACTAAATTATTTACATGTTGGTTCTCATCAATATCAGTTGCTTGAATCTCATATTTCTGCTCAAAATCACTTAGCCGCTCTGATTCAATGTTAAATTTACTAAACACGATTGGTGCTTGTTCATTTACAATCGAATCAATACTTGACAATTGCAATCGAGCCATTTTACGTGTTTCAAAATCGATTGCAGCAAATTGCATATAGATTTGTATCAATAATTGTCCTTGATGACTAACTTCAAAAGAACGAACGACAAAAAAGCGATTCGCTTCAACTATTTTGGTTTGAATGTCAATCATTTGATTAACCAAAGGCCATTCAAATAATTCCAGTTGATTATTGGTAATCACCCATGTCTGATGCGATTTAATCACATAATCTTCCTCAGCCAATTGTTGACGTACAGCGGAATCGTGTGCATTCGATGTTCGTAGTGCCATTTTTAATATTTCAGCAATGGAAACTCGATTCGTGTTTTGTTGTCGAGTAAGATTGTCCGATAAACGATACGATTGTGTAAATGCTTTTGTATATTGATATGTTTCCGTCATTTCTCCACCTCATTATCATCTATTATATACTGTTATACTCATTTATTAAAATAATATATCTGCCAATGCTACAAATCTTACCTTTGTACTAAATCAACAAAATTGAACGACATTAATTGTTTAAACAGCATTATGAATCCACTTTATTTTCTGTTATACTATTATTAACACTGTAAAACATTTATGGGGGTATATTATGAAAATCGCTCTATTTCGTAATTTAACAGATAAAGAACAACAATTATTACAATCAATCACTGATTTACCGTACACCGACTTTTCTGCACAAGAACCAAGTGCTGAAACGGTTGCTGAATACGATATTGTATTAGGGTGGCACCCAATTCTAATGGATGTACTATCACTATCTCACAATATCAAATGGATTCAACTATTCATGGTTGGTGTAGATAATTTGCCCTTTGATTTATTGGAAAAAGCCGGTGTTATCGTCACTACTGCCAAAGGTGCCAATGCCACTACAATCGCTCAGCAAACGATTGGCTGTATGATTTCATTTGCTAGACAATTACATACATCTCGGGATAATCAGTTGCAATCAAAATGGTTTTCTCCAACAGGTTTAACCGAACTAACTGGCAAAAGCGTCCTTACTGTCGGAACAGGTGAAATCGGTCAAGCCCTCGCTAAATTAGCGACTGCATTTGAGATGACGGTTGACGGCATTAATCGCAGTGGACATGACGTGCCAGGCATTCAAAACTGCTATTCAATCACAGCATTAGATGAACGCATTGGACACTATGATTATGTCATCAATAATTTGCCATATACACCAGCAACCGATAAACTTTTCGGTGCTAAACAATTTGACTTGATGAAACAGGACGCTATTTTCATCAATATGGGACGTGGTAAGTCTGTTGATGAACAGGCGTTAATTCACGCATTAGATACTAAACAAATTAATGCTGCTGCACTCGATGTCTTTGAAGTTGAACCCTTACCTGAAACTAGCCCATTATGGCAAATGGAAAATGTCCTAATCATGCCTCATCGTGCAGGTATCAGTGACTTTTATCATTCACGCATTCTTGATATTTTTGCAAAAAATTATCGTGAATTTATCCGTGGCGAGGTGCCGTCGCATAATCGCTTGGATTATCAAAAGGGGTATTAGATTAATTAGTGAAAACCACGTCAATCAGCATAATACTTGATTGACGTGCTTTCGTGCTTTCAATAAAAACTTTTCTATTCTAACATTTCATCTCCGACAACAGTATTGTAGTTGTAAAAAAACACCTGAACTAATTTCGTTCAAGTGTCTATTTATGGTTTGGTTTTCCCCTTACCCAAACATCGCCAACAATACACCGGCAGCTACTGCTGAACCGATAACTCCCGCTACATTTGGTCCCATTGCATGCATTAATAAGAAGTTGGCAGGATTTTCTAATTGTCCCTCTTTATGTACAACACGTGCTGCCATTGGTACAGCTGATACTCCTGCCGCACCAATCATCGGATTAATTTTACCACCTGAGAGATGATACATAACTTTACCGAGTAATACTCCTCCAGCCGTCCCAATTGAAAAAGCAACTAATCCAAGTGCAATGATTAATAAAGTAGACGGAGATAAGAATATATCGCCATTAGCTGTCGCCCCAACGGTCATTCCTAATAAAATTGTAATCATATACATCATCGTATTTGATAGAGCAGATGTCATTAATGGAACTAACTTAATTTCACGTAATAAGTTACCTAACATTAACATCCCCACTAATGTTGTAGCACTTGGTACGATTAAACTTACTAAAATCGTTACAACAATTGGGAAAATAATTTTTTCCGTTTGTGATACTTTACGTTGCTCTTTCATCACAACTTGACGTTCAGCTTTAGTCGTCAAAGCTCTAATAATTGGTGGTTGAATAACTGGTACTAATGCCATATAAGAATAGGCTGCAACCGCAATCGCTGATAATAAATGTGGTGCCAAACGTGTCGTAGTGAAAATCGCAGTTGGACCGTCTGCCCCTCCAATAATACCAATTGAAGCAGCCTCTTCAGGTGTCATACCAAACATAATCGCTAAAAAGAAAGCTGCAAAAATTCCTGCTTGTGCAGCACCACCTAATAATAAAGTGACTGGATTAGCAATTAATGGGCCAAAGTCTGTCGCAATTCCTAAACATAAGAAAATAAGTGGTGGATAAACCCCTAGTTTAGTCCCTTGATATAAATAATACAATAAGCCACCTGGGTCTGTTCCATTCGCTGCTTCCATTACACCAGATATTGGTAAGTTCGCTAACAACATACCAAAAGCAATCGGTACCATTAAATAAGGTTCATATTGCTTTTTAATTCCTAAATACAAGAAAAAGCATGCTAGTGCAATCATAATAAAATTTTGCACTGTCATTGCACCAAATCCTGAACTAGAAATGAGTTCTCCAATAATCTCTAACATAGTAGACCTCCCTAGATAATCACTAATTCTTGATTTGTTTCTACTTGCTGTGACTCATTAACTAAGATTGATTTAACAACACCGTCTTGTGGTGCAACAATTTCATTTTCCATTTTCATCGCTTCTAAAATGAATAAAGTATCCCCAGCTTTAACAACTTGATTTGGTTTCACTTTTACTGACATAATGACACCACCCATTGGTGCTTTGACACTGAATCCCTCACCAGTATTCGATGCAGTTGGTGTCGGTGCAGCAGCTGGTGCAGATTGTGTTGTAGTCGTAGCAACTGTTTCATTTGCTTGTAATTCTCTTAAACTTACTTCATACACTTGTCCATTTACGGTTACTTCATATCGTTTCATTATTCTACCTCATCTTTATTTTATTTTTTAACAATCGATGCTATTTCAAATCGTTTATCTTGTTCATTCTCACTTGCTTGAGTCAAGGCAACTAAAGCTGCTACTTGAGCATAATTATCCTCAGCAAAGATTTCTTTTAATGTATTTTCTTTTTGAACAGGTGTTGGTGCAGTGACATTAGCTGCACTTGTTTCCACTGGTGTTGACTGTTCAAATTTTTCAACAATCTTTCCAACTAAATTTATCGAGAACATAATCGCTGTTAAAACGATAAATACGATTGTAATAGCTGAAAAGGTCAAATTAATGACTTCCATAATTGAATATTCCACACAACTACTCCTCTCTTATAGATATGCTTGAATTCTAACAACCTCAGGTTCTGGCTGATAATAATTTTTCAAGAAGTTTTTACCCACTTCTGGGAACAGTGCATAGATGAGTGTATCTTCATCATTTTGAGATAGCTCACCAATTTCATGCGTCAAATGCGCAAATTCAGCTTCCAAATCATCAGCTGGTCGATGATGAATCACAATAGCATCACCAACTAATTTTTGTCTAAACGATTCTTCTACTGGCACTGGTGATTTTCCATACTTACCGACTAAATAGTTTTTCACTTCATTTGAAACCATTTTATAACGTTCACCAGTAATAATGTTCATTGTTGCTTGTGTTCCAACCATTTGACTTAATGGTGTTACTAATGGTGGATAACCTAAATCTTTACGCACTCTCGGTACTTCTGCTAACACTTCTTCGTATTTTGATTCTAACCCTGCTTGTTTTAGTTGTGAATACATATTTGAAAGCATACCACCTGGCACTTGATAGATTAACGCTCGTGGGTCTGGCATTAACATTTTAGGGTCAATCATCCCTTTTTCTAAATACTTATCACGCAAGCCCCTAAAGTAGTTGGCTACTTCTTCTAATTTTTCTTTATTTAAACCAGTAGAATATCCAGCCTCTTCAAAACTCATCATCATCGCTTCAGTAGCCGGTTGACTCGTTCCCTCACTCAATGGAGAAATTGCTGTGTCCACTCGGTCTGCACCTGCCTCCACGACCTTTTGCAAGGTAATTTGTGATAAACCACTTGTCGCATGTGTATGCACAATCACTGGAATGGTTACTTGTTCTTTAATCGCTTTAACTAGACGGTAACCGTCTTCCGGTGTTAAAACTCCTGCCATATCTTTTACGCAAATAGTATCTGCTCCCATTGCTTGAATTTCTTTAGCTAATTCAACATAGTACTCAACAGTATGAATCGGGCTTGTCGTATAAGCAATCGCAACTTGAGCCTCTTTACCAAATTTCTGTACCACTTCAATTGATTTTTGCACATTTCTAAAATCATTTAATGCATCAAAAATTCGAAAGATATCAATTCCATTGATAGCAGCTTTTTCAATAAATTTTTCTACCACATCATCGGCGTAATGGCGATAACCAAGTAAATTTTGTCCTCGTAATAACATTTGTAACGGAGTATTAGGAACTAATTTTTTAATCTTTCTTAATCGTTCCCATGGATTTTCATTTAAGAATCGAATACATGCGTCAAAGGTAGCGCCACCCCAGCATTCTAAAGAAGCGTAACCCACTTGATCTAAAACAGGTAAAATTGGTTCCATATCTGCAAACGGCATACGTGTCGCCATTAAACTTTGATGAGCATCTCTTAAAACTGTTTCGGTAATTTTAACTGAATGTTTATTTTCCAATTTTTTGACTCCTTTATTTTAAACTTAATAAAAGCGTCAGTGCCTATATCATTAAGCACCGACGCTTGTTGTTCATCATTCGCAATGCTGTCAACTATTCATTATTAGATTAAAGTCTTATTTTAGAAGAAAAATCCAAATAAAATTGAAGCAATAACTAATACCATACCTCCACCTAAACGTGAAGATAATTGTGCATATGACATTAATCCCATACGGTCAGCAGCACCTAAAACGGCTAAGTCTCCTGAACCACCACGGTTTGCCATACATAATCCTGCTGTTACAGCTGTATCAACTGGATAGAAGCCTACTAACCAACCAACAATCGCTGAACCAAAAATACATCCGATAACAATCGCTAATGCAATCACAACATTACCTAGAGTAATCGCAGCCCATAATTCATTTAAGTCAGTTGAAACCCCAACACCAACCATAATCACTAATACTAAGTTTTTAGTGAAGAATGTTTGAACATCTTTAGCTGCCATTCTTAAATTACCTGGAATTACACCTAATCCATTTGCTAATGCTACTAAAATAATCATAAATGCAAATTGGTGAATTGGAATTGACGGTAAAATATATGCATCCCAGAATTCTGATAAAATACGTCCAGCTTGATAGAACGCTAAACCTAAAAGAACTGCACCTGCATAATCTTTAATTCCAATTTTGAATGTTTCTTTTTCAACAACGATTTCTTCATCACTTCTAATTAAGCTATTTTTATCGCCTGTCCAAGAAGGTTTTTTCTCACCAACTGCTTTTAAGACACCCCCGGCAATAATTGCAAAGATGTTTGCAATCGTTAAAATAGCAATCGCAAAGCCATAGTAGTTTGCTGCAGCATCACCAGTAACACGTTCATAAATTTGAGATAATGGAACAGCACCTGCACCATTTCCTCCACCCATAACAGGTAAAACATATTTTAAAATTGTATCTGCTGGAGAAACACCGAAGAATAATCCGGCTACAACTCCAAAAAGACCAGCACCAATTAAACCACCAATAATAGCTGGGATGTATCCAGAGAATGATTTAATCATTAATTTACGGTTTAGCCCTAAAATTGAACCAGTAATTAATGCAATGATAAAGAAGTTTAGCATTCCCATTGGCTTACTTGTTACTTTATCCATTAATTCTACGTAGTCTGCTGGAATAAGATTATATTGAACTAAGAATGCAGTTCCAATAAATGCTAAAACTAATCCTCCACCAACATAGTCATTCCAAATCGGAATACGTTCACCAATTTCATTAAAAATAATACCTAATACAAGCATTACGGCAATACCACCGGCTAAATCTTTAGATAACACTCCCATATACATGGCAGCTAATACCACAACTGAAATAATCGCAAAGATTGGTAATTTTAAACCAAAAATCTTTAATTCTTTCATACTACACCTCTTTTTATATTTTTTTCGTTACATTACGTTGATGAACTTAGTAACTCAATTATTTTTTGTTGAATTGCTTCAACGGAATGTTTTCGTTCACGTCCACAAATTTTGGCGTCTTGTTCACACACTAGACACCGACGTGACGGCAATCGATAATCTTTTCGACTAACGACTGTTAACTCTTGATTATTTAAATACAATACATCTAAATCTAATATACGTCTGACCGGTTGAGATTCTTCAAACTCAATCAATTGTTTTTTTAATCTTAACGGCTCCATTTCAATAACAAGAAATGCTTCATTACCAGTAAATTTATTAAAAACACTTTGTTCAATCACTTTATCTTGATATAGCGATTGTAATTCATTCAATTGCTGATTAAAAAATTGTTCTAAAACAATCGAATTTTTTACTTCACCTGGAATATTCAAGGTAATTGATAACAAAGTAGCTTGCGGATACTTTGTTATCAATCGCTGTTGAATCGCTTGACGTTCTTCTTTGGCATCTAGCATTTCTAAAAGTGAAACAGTTGTGCCATTAAATACTTGATTAATCAACATTGTAAACTGCATCAATAATTGTACCGTCACGATATTCGACTAAGGCAACTAATTTGTCACCGTATTGAATTGGATCAGGATTACCAACGATACTATATGCTTTTTCTTTCAATTCTTCCATTGTCAAGATTGGCACTTTAATATCTTTAAAATGCTCTACTAAATCTTGACGAGCTGGATTAATCGCAATACCAACTTCGGTAACAACAACGTCAACTGAAGTTCCCGGTGTAATCACCGTATTAACTTGTTCAACGATTGTTGGTATTCTGCCACGAATTAATGGAGCAATTACCATGCTCATTTTCGCAGCAAAAGCAGTATCTGAATGTCCACCAGACGCACCACGAATCACACCGTCTGAACCTGTTAAGACGTTAACATTGAAGTCTGTATCAACTTCTAAAGCTGATAAGATACAAACATCTAACATGTTGACAACAGCACCTTTATTAAATGGCGAAGCATACATATCTGCATCAATTTCATAATGATTTTCATTACGTCCCATTGATTGAGCTGAATAATGGTCAAAATCTTGTACATCGAGAATTTTATCCACTAAGCCTTCTTCTAATAATTCAACCATTGCATTCGTAATTCCACCTAAAGCAAATGATGCTTTCACTTCGTTTTTAATCATCGCTTCACGCAAGAAACGTGTAACCGCTAATGACGCACCACCTGTACCTGTTTGGAATGAAAATCCTTCTTTGAAGTATGGTGAGTGTGTAATCACTTTAGACGCATATTCAGCAATTAATAATTCCTTAGGATTTTTTGTATAACGTGTTGCACCTTTAGCAATTCCATTTGGGTCACCGATTTCATCAACAACAACCACATAATCAACATAATGCTGTGGAATACTAATTGGTGTATTTGGATACTCTACTAAAGTATCGGTAATAATCACTACTTGGTCTGCATATTTTGCATCGACTTTCGCATAACCTAGCGAACCACACGTTGCTTTACCCACTGTACCATTCACATTTCCATATTCATCTGAACTTGGTGCTCCTAAAAAGGCAACATCAATATGTACATCTCCTGAAACAATCGCACGTGCACGTCCACCATGAGAACGAATAATTACTGGATTATCCATAATTCCTGATGAAATAGCTGCACCTAATTTATCACGCAAACCAGACGATGTAATATTCGTTACCACACCATTTTTAATATGGTCGATTAAAGGTTCATGAACATTCGCAATTGAAGACGGTGCAATTGAAAGATTTTTGATACCTAAATTAGCAATCTCTTCCATTACCATATTAAGTACATAATCTCCTTCTCGGAAATGGTGGTGGAAAGAAATTGTCATACCGTCTTTTAATCCCGTTTTCTTAATCGCCTCACGAATTGATTCAACTAATTTTCCTTTACCTGGAATAACTGGATTGATTTCACGATTTGCTTCTGTAAATGGCTTAATATTTTCAGTTTCACTAACATAAACACCTTTTTTTTCAGCGTATACATTAGGAATTTCTCTTCCTAATTTATTTAATACCATTTTAATAGTCCCCCTCTTCGATAATTCCAGCTGCCTTAGCTAATGCCAGTACTCTTTCAGCACGCTCAACAATTGGTTTATCGACCATTTTACCGTTAACTGAAATAACACCTGAGCCTTTTGCTTCAGCTTCACGAATTCCTTGAATGACAGCAATCGCATTATCAATTTCTTTTTCAGTCGGTGTATAGATTTCATTAACCAATGGAATTTGTCTCGGGTTAATCACTGATTTACCGTCAAAACCTAATTGTTTAATTAAGGAAACTTCTCTTTGGAATCCTTCAGTATTGTTCACATCAGAGTAAACTGTATCAATCGCCGCAATTCCAGCTGCACGTGCTGCGTGTAAAATCATATTACGTGCAAATGATAACTCTTGTCCGTCAGGATAACGTCTTGTTTTCATGTTAGTCACATAATCTTCAGCTCCTAAGGCAATCCCAATCAAACGAGTACTTGCTTTCGCAATCTCTCTCGCATTTAATACACCTTCAGCTGACTCAATTGCAGCCATCATTTTAGTTGTTCCTACAGGAATACCATTTTCTTCTTCAACTTTGGTAATCACTGCTTCAACATCAATAATATCTTGAGCATTTTCAGTTTTTGGTAAACGAATAACATTTACGCCACCTAATACAGCTGCTTCAACGTCTAAATCACCACCAGCATCTAAGCCATTAATACGCACTACTGTTTCAACATTTGAATAGTCAAAAGTTTTTAATGCGAAATGAACTAGTACACGAGCTGAATCTTTTTCTTTTAAAGACACTGAATCTTCCAAGTCAAACATAATTGAATCGGCACCATACAAGGCTGCATCTCGTAACATCGCCACATTTGAACCTGGGAGGAACATCATTGTTCTTCTTAAACGTTCCATGAATCTATCTCCTTCCAGTTATATTTTGTGACATCCAATGAACGATTGACTGCGATAATTGTTCTCGCTTGAATCGTACAATCCAAGGCTCCTTTATCTACTGCCTCAACCGTTACAGAATCAATATCTAAATGTTTTAGCGTATTTTCAATGACTTCTCTAATTCGTGCACCAAATTGTTTTTCAACACTTGAATTCAGATTAATCACGACTTTATTTTCGTCATTAGGCGAAACTGTAATCATAATATCACTTGATTCTACAGTCCCGGCAACAGCCGTTTTTGTAATCTTCATATTTTCACCTCAATAAATTATTTATTTCACTTACTGCCTTTATTATAAAACAATATTTTTTAAACAAAAGTGCAAACGTGTTCTTTTCGTGGCTTTTTGTATGCGTTTTAGAATGGCAAAACAGCATTATATCAAAATATTAGCCATTCAGTACTTTACATACCGCCAATCAAGTGGTTTTACAATCATTTTTTTTGATGTAGAATATGAAATAGACTAACTAAAGGAGCGATTTTATGAATTATCAAGTTGTACCGATTAATCCATTCAATAAGCGACATACTCAAAAAGTGATTCAACTTTTAGAACAAGAAAAGATTCGCTTAGATAAACACTTAGACTACACTTGTGGGATATTCAATGAAGATAATCAATTAATCGCAACAGGTTCTTGTTTTAAAAATACCTTACGTTGTATTGCTGTCGATAGTAAATATCACGGACAAGGATTGATGAACAAACTAATTTCACATCTCGTCAGTGAACAATTTGAACGTGGTAATTTCCATTTGTTCTTATATACGAAAGCATCTTGTCGCTATCAATTTAAGGACTTAGGATTTTACGAAATCGCCTATATTGAAAACCAAATTGTTTTTATGGAAAATAAACGAGACGGCTTTAAAGATTACTTAAATCAATTGACAAATATATCAGTCCAAGCCAATCAATCAACGGCTGCACTCGTTATGAACTGTAATCCTTTTACATTGGGACATCAGTATTTAATCGAAAAAGCAGCTAGTGAAAATGATAGTGTACACTTATTTATTGTCGAAGAAGATGCGAGCGTCTTCCCCTATTCAGTACGAAAAGAACTAGTAGAAAAAGGTACTGCACATCTTAAGAATGTCTTCATTCATAGCACAGGTCCTTATTTAATTAGTTCAGCAACCTTTCCAAGTTATTTTCAAAAAGATTCAACTGATGTGATTACAAGCCAAACCAATGTTGATTGCCATATTTTTACACAAATTGCACAACACTTAGGCATTACAAAACGCTATGTCGGTACGGAACCATTTAGTCCGACGACCGACATCTACAATCAAACTATGCACAAGGTTCTACATAAAGCTGGCATTGATGTTATCCTTGTTCCACGTATGGAAAATGAACATGGATTTATTTCTGCTTCGACTGTGCGACAATATTTAAAAGAAAATCGTATAGATTTTGTACAAAAAATGGTGCCACCTACAACCTATGACTTTTTATCTTCTACAAAAGGGAAAGAAATTATTGCGGCAATTAAGCAAATGGATGAGGTAAGACATTATTAAGATAAATGATTCAAAAGACGTTGAGCATGGAATGCATCCATATTCAACGTCTTAATTGATTATTACAAATTTGTCTCTTATGGTTTAGCTAACTTAAGATTGGTATATAAAATTAATGTCGTTAAACAAAAACCTACTATACTAATTAAAATATTTGGTACTATCATAAAAATCGAACCTAAGATAACTAATATTCGTTGTAAAAGGTTAAGCTCTCTTAAGAACCACCCACCAAGTCCAATAGATAAGCCAATACATCCTAATACTGCAGTAAATATCGTAATAAAAATTTGTGAAATGTCTCCAATTAACAATAATTCAGGTGCAAAACAAAATATAAATGGAATGATAAATCCTGCAATTGCTAACTTCATAGCTTGAATACCTGTTTCCCAAATATTTGATTCAGCAATTCCAGCAGCTGCAAAAGTTGATAATGCGACTGGTGGAGTAATAGTTGATAGAGCACCAAAATATAAAATAAACAGATGAGCAGCAAGAACTGGAATACCCATTTCTACCAACGCAGGAGCAACTAAAATAGCTAAGACCATATATGCAGCTGAAGTGGGCAACCCCATACCTAGAACTAAACTAGTCAGCATTGCTAATACTAATGCAAGCAATACATTACCTCCAGATATTTGAATAATTAAACTACTTATTTTTAATCCTAATCCCGTTAGATTTAATACGCCCATCACTACACCTGCAAGAATACATGCTGCTGCAATTGGCGCAATTCCTTTAGCTGCACTGAAAAATGCTTCAATCAAATTCTTAACGGTAATCTGCTTAGGATCCTTAATAAGCCCAACTATAAGCGAAACAATAATTGCATAAAAACCTGATTTTTGAGCACTATATCCAGAAATTAACATAATAATTAGTACCAAGAGAGGAACCAAAAATAACCAACCTTCTTTAAATACTGCCCTAGCATCCAATCTTTTATCTTTTGGTAATGATGTTACACCTTTTCTACCTGCTTCAACATAAACAGACATCGAAAGTGTTAGATAATACAGAGCTGCCGTTGGAAAAGCAGCTAATGCAATTGTACCATAACTAATCCCTGTCATTTCAGCCATTAAGAATGCCACAGCCCCCATAACAGGCGGCATAATTTGTCCACCATTTGATGCTACTGCTTCTACAGCCCCAGCAAACGCTGACTTAAACCCAGTTTGTTTCATCAGCGGAATTGTAAATGTACCGGTTGTCACGACATTTGCTGCACCGGAACCGTTAATCGTACCCATTAACATACTTGAATAGACTGCTGCTTGTGCAGGTCCACCTTTAATACCACCTGTCAACGCAAAAGCAATATCAACAAAAAATTTCCCTGCTCCTGTTAAACTTAATATAGATCCAAATAATACAAATAAGAATATATATTGAGCTGAAACATATAGAGTTTGACCAAAAAGTCCATCATTTGAAGTAAACAAATATATGCCTATTCTATTGATAGTAAATGGCGCAGTTTTTAGCATTCCAGGTAGTAAATTCCCAAAATATGCATAAGTAATAAAAATTATCGATATTAGCGGTAAAATAATACCAATAACCCTTCTTGCTGCTTCAATTGCTATTATTAGTGCTATAATCCCTACAATAACATCGTTTTTAGAGTATATTCCTGCACTTTGAATAAACTTTTCTTGTAAATTTATATTATAAAAACTTACAAAAAATATTAATCCTACAATGATAATATCAATTAATCTTCCAAATTTAAATTTCAAAGAATTATTGAGAATAATAAAGGATCCTACTAAACTCCAATGGATTGAGGTTTGCATATATGCCGGCATAACACCAAACGAAGCAGAGTACAGGTGAAAAATCGCAAGTGCAATAGCAATTAACAATAAAGCCTTATTAATGATTTGATTCATTGTATTTGAAGTATTCATATCATTACCCACCTAAAAATCCCCCTTAATCTAATGCTCCAACCTCTTCATAATATTTTTTTGCACCCGGATGTAATTCTGCACTTGTTTTAGCTACTTGTTCTAAAGATATTTCTTTCGCAACAACATGTGACTCTTTGTATTCATCAAGGTGTTCTAGTGCCTGTTTAACAAATTCATATGCAATTTCTTCCGGAACATCTGCTCCAATAAAAACTTCAGTCATAATTTTGAATGAATTAACATCTTCATCAATGCCTTTATATGTTCCACCAGGAATTACATATGGTTTATAATATGAATACTTTTCTGAAATAGTTTTTACAATCTCATCACTAATATCAACTAATCTAATATCATTTGTAGACGTAGCATTTATCATAGCAGAAGTTGGAACACCAGCCACAAAAAATGTTGCATCAATTTCACCATCAGTTAATTTTTGCAATCCTTCATCAAAAGATAAATAAAATGGAGTAATATCTTTTTCTGGGTCAATATTATATGCTCTTAAAATTGCTTTTGACATTTCTACAATCGTTGTTCCTTGCGGTCCTAAAACTACTTTTTTTCCTTTCAAATCTGCATAAGTTTCAATCCCTGATTTTCTTAATGTTGCCATTTGTCCCGCACTCATATAAAGTGACATTAAGCCTTTAATGTTTAATTTTCCAACGGATTCATACGTATTTGTACCATTTGCAGCAAAGTAAACACCGTCAGAATTAGACATTCCCATTTGGATATCTCCATTATGAACTAAATTTAAATTTTCGAGTGATCCATTTGTAGGTTGAACAATTACATTGACTAAATCAGAATTCTGATTTACTGCATTTGCCATTGCAGCTGCCACAACATAATAAGTTCCAGCTGTACCACCTGTTCCAATTACGATATCCTGTTTATTCTGGGCATTTACAATTAAAAAAGATGTATTTAATATTGCACTTACTAGTATGCTGAAAACTAAAAAAACAAGTTTATTTTTTTTGCAAATCATAATTATACCCCTATTCTATTATTCCTAACTTCCGAAGTTTTGCATCAATATCTGGTTTATCTATAATATTATTCTCTATTTCTTTTTTACGACGCTCTTCATACTCTAACTTTGCAATAGTTTTTTCTACTATTTGATTAACAAAATCTGGTGGAATAACTACCACACCATTATCGTCACCTACTATATAGTCACCTGGCATAACTACTACATTTCCACAACTAATTGGATAATTTATTTCTCCGGGACCATCTTTATCTCCTACTGCCGGCGTAACTCCGCATGTAAACACAGGAAATTTTTTCTCGATTAATTCATCAATATCTCTAATACATCCATCAATAACAAAACCTGCAATACCTTTTTTAAATGCACTAGTTGCCATTAAATCCCCTAAAATTGAATAATTATATGTTCCACCAGTATCGACTACAATAACATCACCCTCTTTAGCAATTGATATTGCTTTATGTAACATTAAATTATCAGCAGGTCTTAATTTTACTGTTATTGCTGGACCTGCAATTTTAATTCCAGATTGTATCGGCTTAATTGAGGAACTAAGTGTATTAAATTTATTTAATCCATCACTCAGTGCCGGTGTCCCAAATAATTTTAATTTAGAATAAATTTCAATATTTTCCGTCCTATTAATATCTGGACCAATTCTGAACCCAAATCTATCATTAACCATATTACATTACACCAAACTTTCCGTAACTACTGGATAGAACGAAGCAAATGTTTCAGCATACTTATAAGCATTATTACCCGAAATGCGTCTTGCATGATTTCCTCTCATAATCGCACGTTGTTTATAGTATTCAATAAGATGGTCTTGTCCTAAGAAGCATTCCATTGCTTTAACTTTTTTATCAAATACATCAGTAATATCAATAATTTGGTTTGGAACATAGCCACTAATCTCAGTCTGATGCGGTTCAAAACCATAAATTTTCATTTGCTTAGTTACATCATAACCCTCTGTAATAATGCCAGAAGAATTCGACATAATACTAGCTCTCCAAACTAATTGATGCACATTATTATGATCAAAATTTAATATATCATTTTTATCGTGTGTAATAATTAAATCTGGTCGTGTCTTTCTAATTGTATAAACGACTCTTTCTTCTAATTCTTTAGTAATATCAATAGGGTAATCCACTAAATCCCAATATTCAATATTATTTACTCCTAAAATTTTTGCTGCAGTTTCAGTTTCTTTTTTTCTAATATCTCTTATTTTTTCATACGTAGGATTATCCTTTTTCCACAATCCATTTGATTCTCCTCGCACTCCAAATGACATTACAATTACTGTAACATTCGCTCCACCCTCAACGTATTTCGCAATTGTTCCACCTGATCTCCAAACATAATCAGCAGCATGTGCACTAAATACTAATAAATTTTTACCTTTAATCACTTTATTCTACTCCTAACAATTTTTTTGGATTATCAACGATCATTGTTCTAATTTCATCATATGTGAATCCATTCTCCATTAGCTTTTCAGAAAATTCCTTTAGGCATTCATCTGGAAAAGGATTACTGCCTTGTCCTGAATCCGTTGACAAAATCACTTTTTCTGGTGTGAGTGCTCGAATTTGTCTGACTGTTTCTGAAAAATCAACTTTTCCAGATTTCCATGTAACATAACAATGCTCCATATACGCACCATATGAGGCTAACTCCAATTGTTCTTCTACACTATAAAATGTAGTTGGAAAATCAACATGCGTGATAATAATATTTTTAACACCTAACTCATTTGCTTTTTTCACCAATGCGAATGTCTCATCATGTGATAAATGTCCTGTAGCTAATATCATATTATATTTAGCAATAGTCTTTAAAACCTCAACAGCTTCAGGTATCAATTCATTATTTTTTAATATGTTAATAGTTGGAACATTAACTTGTTGATCTTTTAATTCCTTTACAATTTTTGCCCAAAACGCTAATTTTTTATTTTTATCTTCAAAATCAACATATGACATTTCATTTTCAGAATCAGTTGTAGGAAACCATACTAATTTTGCTCCCGATCTTGCCGCCATTTCTACTGCCAATGAATTAATTCCTCCTACTGATTGATTTAATGCAATAGCACCTATCGCATCGCAATCTGGAACAATTTTTTTTACTAAATAGCCTCGTTGAGCTGTATTGAAATAATGCGACTTCATTACATAGCCGTTCATACCGGAATTTTTGATTCTTTCAGCTAACTCTAAATCATCAAACTTTCTCGGCATAATATCTGGTCCAGAGTGAACATGTAAATCATAAGCACCTTTTAAAATATTTTCCATAAATCCACCTCTTTATTTTTATCATTGTTCAAACAAATTGTTCAACAATGTTGTTTATATTTATAATATAAACGCTTTCACCTATATTGTCAACAAAAAAAAAGACTGCAATTAAAAAATTACAATCTATTTTCAACTAAAAAAATTCTTGATGAGATAAATACGATGTTTTTATAGATTTAACATGTTCAATGTTTAATTTAACAGCTTCTTCTAATTCTCCATTTTTAATCGCGTCAATAATACTACGATGTTCTTGTAATGTAATTTTTTTCCTTTCCGGAATAGCAAAAAAACGAACATTATATTTTGTCACTTTACTTTTAATATCTTTTAATAACTGTACTGCATACTGATTGGGACAAGCTTCATAAATAATATAATGAAATTTATTATTTAAGTCAGAATGCGTAACTAATTCTGATGCAGATGTCTGTTCCATTAAATAACAAATATTTTCCAGCATTTTAATTTTCTCTTCATCAATATTGGGAAACGCCGTTCTGATAACATAACCTTCTAATTCAATTCGCACATCTAACATATGAATGACATCAAAAATGGAAAAATTACTTACTTTTGCTCCTTTATTGGCTTCTCTAATAATTAGATTTTCGCTTTCTAATAATGATAATGAATTTCTCACAGTATTTCTACTTGCTGAATACTGTTGTGCAATTTCTTGTTCAACAAGCTTTTGATTTGGTGTTAATTTTCCTGAAATAATATCTTGCTTAATTTGCTGATAAATATATTCTGTCTTATTCATAACCTAATCCCATCCTATTATCTATCCCTTTCCTTATATTATTATAGCTACAACTTTTATTAATTCAAGAAAATAATATCATTTCTACACAATTCATACTTCGAATATTTGAAATACTAATAATACTACGCTGGTAGATTGTTGCCAATTAATCACTGTCTTTTTTTCTTCCTACACATCTCTTCAAATGTGTCAAAAAAATACTTACACACAATAAATCAGCTGCCCCACCAGGACTCAAATAGCGTTTCACTAAAATTTCATTATACTCATTCAATAGCAAATGGACATCAGCTCCATTGCTGATTTTTTGAAACAAGTTTGCTGATTCTAATTTTATTTCTTCCCATTGCTTAATGCCACCTCGATGAATTAAATTTCCATCTTCTATATTGGACATCAGTTTCAATAGCACTTCTAAGTAGATTGTTTCTTCATCAATTTGTTCTTCTAAACGCTGGTCAATATAGGGCAAAATTTCTTTTAACAAATAAGCATAACCGGTTGCCGCTTCACCTCTAGGTCCTAAAATACCATACTTAGCATATAATTTTTCCCCATAACTTTTCGCATTTATTTCAGTAACACCCTTAAAATCTTGCTTCACTAATGGCTCTGCCATTTGCTTTACATAATCAAAAATGATATTTAACTCAATTTCATTTGCATCAGGATATTCTTTAAAATAATAACCAATCGAACCTAAAATTAAGGCAAATGCAAAATTAAGCCCTTTATGCGTATTCACATTTCCAGTCACATTAAACATGCTTTGTTCTGCTAATTGCCCCTCATGCCGCAACTGATTAAATAACTTACTTAAGTCATCAGTACTTTGTTGATAACCAATGCGTAAATAATTTTCAAGATGAGGTTGCAATGCAAAAGCACTATCAATAAAATGATAAAATGTCATGTCATTATGTGCACCATTATTGAACCTATCGACTAATCCTGGCTTAGGAGAAAGCGACACCTCGTATAAAATGGCACGTGTTGCCAATGAAGTAATTGTCTTTATTTTTTTAAGCAATATGGTTTTTCTCCATTTCTGAAATAACAAATTGTTGAGAATGCGCCAAATGTTCATGCGTAATTAATGTAATTTGATTAATATCTTTATTTCTCATTCCTCGATAAATCATCTCATGTTCAGCAATTGCTTCTTTACGACGTGCATCTGACAACAGCGAAATTTCTCTAAAATATTTTAAATATGCTTGCAATTCGTTGACAATTGCAGTTAAACGAATCATTTCACTTTTTTCATAGATAAAATTATTAAACTGTTTAAAATTATCAATAACTTTTTCAATATCCTCGATTTCATCATAATGATGTGCTTCATCAATCAAACTCCGCATTTTTTCAAAATCATCATCACTCATTCGCTCCATTGCTTTTATTGCCGCTAGTGTATCTAACCATTTTCGGATTTCAAAAATTTCTAAAGCATCTCGTATACTAATTCCTTTGACAATAATTCCTTTTTTCGGAACACGAGTCACTAAATCTTCATTTTTTAATTGACTCATCGCATAGCGAATGGGAGTACGCGATAAATTCAATAGCGTAGCACATTCTTTTTCATTAATACGTGTACCAGCTGGAATAAGACCTAAAACAATACTTTTACGAAAAGCCTCATATACTGCTTCATTTAATGTTTTAGATGTATTTAAATCAAGATTTTCTTTAACTATTCCAATTAATTGTTCCATTTTACTCCCCTTTTACCACTCTCTTGTATATGCAGTATACATGAAATCTTACATTTTTAAAACAATTTTTAGTACTTGATTTATCTATAACGTGACTAAATAACTGAAATTCTCTTTAATACATTATTAACATGCATTCCCTTGCTTAAACAAAAAAGTACTTCCCGAAAGAAGTACCCTTAATTTTGATTAACAAACTCTAAATCAATTGCATGCGTTAATACATCACGATAACTATATGAAACTCTATCAATATTATTAACTTTTTGGTCTAAATCTACGACAAATACCGAACGATAGGTTTCTTTTAATACACCACGACGTTCTCTTTTTTTCTTTCTGCCCATCTGCACAGTAACAATAATTGTTTCTCCAACATTCTCTTCTAAAAGCGACTTGATAGCAACTAAATCATTTGGCATAGTCTCAACCCCTTTGCTATCTATCATAACACAAAATAGACAAAAAGAAAAATAATAACACATATCTCAATAATGTACAATAGGATTTTTAAAATTTAATTTCAGATTTACAAGAAATTTCGTGCCTTATTGAAACAGATGCATCAACATCAATTGGCTGAAACATATTGTTTCAATCCCTTGTCCCATACGAAACGAACAAAATATGTTCCTAAAAGATTTACTATTACCAAATAAACTAAATTCAACCAATACGATTCTTGACGAATGATTAATACTGGTAAATTGACCCCAATCAATAAAGGAATACACCACGTAAAAATGAAACGGACAGCACCTGGATAAACTACCAATGGTCGTGAAGAAAATTCCATTAAATACTCAGGTAGCCCTATAATACTATTGGCATTATCTTTCCAAAATGAAACGGAAACAGCTAGTTGATTTAATAAAAATAAACAATATGCAGCTAAAAGAATCGCTAAAATAAACATCATTGTCTGCTCAATTGTTAATGAATAATCTTTCAACAAATAAACCAATACGCCCGAACTTACCAATAAATTCAAGGCACTCGAAAAATCCAAGCGATATAAAGCATAATACCAAAAGGAATCCACAGGTCGAATAATAGAGTGGTCCAATTCTCCCTCTAATATCACTTCCGTTAAATTTTCATGCGAAACAGCAAATAAAGTCTGATACAAGAAAGAAATTGTAGACGCCGTAGTCACCAATACTAAATAATCTTGCCGACTCCACCCTAACATCGTGTCCGTCTGTTCAAAAAATACAATACCAGCCACTACTTCTAGTAAGTAAAATATCAATCCTAATATAAAACTAATCATCGCTGTTTGACGATTAATCAACAATTCTTGAATACTATGACTAATTAATGTTTTAAATAATTTGATTGTCATATTACGCCCCCATTCCTTCGTAACGCAATAAGCCTTTTTTGAAACTCATTTTAAATGCTACATAACAAATAATTGCCCAAGCAATACTTGCCAAAATATTCATCTGAATTTCAGCAATCGTCAATTCATTTTGCAATGCAAGTGTATATTGATAAGCCACTAAAGCAAAAGGATTTTTACTCAACAGATGATACACAGATTCTGGTAACAGGTTCAATGGGAATAGTAACCCTCCCAATATCATATATAAAGCATTCATTACTGCTCGAAGTGGCCACATTTGGATTAACCAAAATCCTAAATTTCCAATCAAACTCATTAAGATGAAAAACATTACCACATTGCATATTAAAAATAACAAGACATTCAAAAGATAATATGGATTGTACCCTATACCCAAACTTGCGACTAAAAGCGATAAATAAATGATTAAATAAATAAATCTATCCCCTAAATACTCAGCAAATGATTGCAATAGAATAGAGTATGGACGCAATAAATGCGTGGTTAATTTTCCTACACGAACTTGTAAACCCAGTTTCACAACTGTTTCAGTCGAAAACAATACCGTACTAAAGTTAACGATAACAATATAAAATAACATTTGTGATAAAGTTAAACCACCAATCGTTTCATTTGCAGAACTATTGTAAATGGCAATCCATGTAAATGCAGCAACGATAACACCTAATAAATTATTCAATAAATTCGTTAGAAAATTAAATTTATAGCTCAATTGTACGGATACTCGATTTAAAAAGATAACGATATACTTTTTCATCTCATCACCCATTTTCATTGAACAAACGGAAAATAATGTCTTCTAGCGTGCTTTCTTCTTGATTCATTGAACGAATCGTCATTAAATCAATTTGACTAGCTAGAGTCTGATACTCTTCTTCTGGTATCGACACAACCGTATCCTGTAACTGATATGACTCCAAAAATTCCGGCACTTCAGCCTTAAAGGTAATGATAATATCACGTTTTACTGTATATTTTTGTTTAATCTCATCAATTGATAAATCATCTAAAATACATCCCTTTGATAAGACAATGACACGCTGACACATTTCTTCAATATCTTGCATATAATGCGATGTTAAAATAATTGTCACATTTTCCTTTTGATTAATCGACTTCAAAAATTGGCGAATTGATTTTTGACTTGTTATATCCAATCCAATGGTTGGTTCATCTAAAAATAATAACTTGGGCGAATGAATCAATGCACAAATAATTTCAAACTTAATCCGTTCACCTAGTGATAATTTACGCACTGGCACTTGCAATTTATGCGAGACATTTAATAATTCGCACAATTCAGCAACACGTTGCTCATACTTATGTTGCTCAATATCATAAATAACTTTCAGCATTTCTAAAGTTTCTTTAGCAGGTAAATCCCAAATAAGTTGACTCTTTTGTCCTAGAACAACCCCAATATGTTTCAAATACTGTGGCTGACGCAAATAAGGATTAAATCCATTGCACAGCAATTCACCGGAAGTAGGCGATAAAATACCTGTCATTAGCTTAATCAGTGTCGTTTTACCTGCACCATTAGCACCTAATAATCCGACAAACTCGCCCTCTTTAATCGTAAAGTTCAGCTTATCTAAGGCAACAACTGCTTGATATTCTCGCTTAATAAAATCTTTTATCGACCCTAAAAAGCCATCTGACTTCTCAAAAGTTTGATAGATATAGTGAATATCTTTTGCCTCAATCATATCATCACTCCATTCAATTTATTAATTAATTCGTCAAAAATTAACGTATAGTACTTCCATAATTATGCTAACTACACATAATAGCCTTTATTTTTTCATTATCATGTCAATCAGTCTTCCTTCAGTAGATTTATATTTCCGAAAATTTCTATATCGGAATTATACTTATAGAGTATAATAATGAAAATATATTTTCAACTTATTTTGTAAAAAATACTATTTTCTAGAATAGTCAAAAACCATACTAATCCCCTGTCTTACAGAAAGATTAATATGGTTATAATACTTATTTTAAAGATATTGTGGCATCTATTAATTACCTATCGCTAAAAATTTCAACACTGTTCTCACTACCCAACTACGCTACCCATTTCCAACGCTTGATACAAAATGGCATAATCTTGCAATGTTAATGATTCAGCACGACGACTTTTGTCAATCGCAGCCGATTCCAATGCTTGTTCAATTTTTTCGGCTGTACAACCTAATTCCGATTCATGACTACGCAAATTATTCCAAATCGTTTTGCGACGTTGCGTAAAGGCAATTTGAATTAATTTTTGTAATTTTTGCGGATTATCCACCTGCACAATGTTTTGTTCACGTCTTACTAATTTTAAAACGGCTGAATCAACATTTGGTTTTGGAATAAAAACTCCTTTCGGCACAATAAAGGCAATTTCTGCTTTCATCGAATTTTCAATCGCTAATGTTAATGAATTATAGGATTTTGTATTCACTGTCGCTGTCATACGCTCGGCAACTTCCTTTTGCATCATCATTACTAATGCATCGAATGACAATTGGCTCTCAATCAAATTCATAATAATCGGTGTCGTTATATAATAAGGTAAATTCGCTACAACAACCAATCGTTCTGCATCACGCAAAGATTGATACGCATCATCTTCAAAATTGACTTTTAAAATATCTTGATGATGAACAGTTACATTATCATACTCAGCTAATGTTTCTTTTAGAATCTCAATAAAACGAGAATCAATTTCAAAAGCAACGACTTCTTTTGCAGAGCGTGCTAAATATTCTGTCAACGCTCCAATACCTGGGCCAATTTCAACAACTGTCGTTTGGCTATCAATTTGACCAGCCATTATCATTTTTTCTAATATTTGGGGTTCTACTAAAAAGTTTTGCCCTAAACTTTTTTTCATTTTAATGTCATACTGACGCATAATTTCCACCGTACGTGTTGGGGTGGCAATAGGACGAAATTCTCTCATTAAAGTCTCCTTATCCATGTTCTAACTCTGATAATATTGTTTCTACTTGTTCTAGGGAAATATGATATAAACTTAATTTTTTCTGTAATTGTTTGCCATTTAAGTGACCGATTCTTAACTGTTCGCTCAACCAAGTTCTTCGTTTTGCTGCTTGTGGGTGTCCAATCAACTGCAAACGAATCAAATCTGACAACTCAATCATCGCAACTTCTTCATTTACTGGTGTCATCACCGATTTCAAAGCATGAATAATCGTTTGTGGTGTCGCATGTTCAATACCTAAACTTTTATGTGCTTTACCACTGAATGCTTCTTGCTGCGTCAAATAAGCTTGCTTAGCTTGTGGAACTAATTCAGTTACAATACGACGTATCCGTTCACCTTGATAATCTGGGTCAGTAAAAATAATAATCCCAAACTGCTCACTTGCAGCGAGAATTTGTTTTTGCACATTACGACTGACAGCTGAACCATTTGTTTCAATCGTTTTAACTTGAGTTCCAAATGTTTCAATTAAACGTTTTGTATCATCTCTACCCTCTACCACAATCACTTCTTTCGGTGGTTTATTCATTATTAGGCTCCCATTTAAATAAATCAAATGCATTTTGAGTCGTAATTTGGGCTACTTTTTCCATATCCCAGCCCCTTACTTGTGCCAACGTTTCGACTACATAATAAACATAGCCTGGTTCATTGCGTTTACCACGATAAGGCACAGGTGCTAAATATGGGGCATCTGTTTCAATCAACAAACGATTTTCCGGAACAATAAGAGCTGCTTTACGAACTTCTTCCGATTTTTTAAAAGTTAACACACCACTGAAACTAATGTGCATGCCTAAATCTAAAAATTTCTTTGCTTCTTCTTCAGTACCACCAAAACTATGCATAATACCCCCAGCTGTCGGTATCCCCTCATCTTTTAATATGCGATATGTATCTTCCGTTGCCTCACGATTATGAATGGTAATCGGTAAATTATGTTCTTTGGCAATCGCAATTTGACGGCGAAATACTTTCTCTTGCACTGATTTAGGTGCAGCATCCCAATAATAATCTAAACCAATCTCGCCTAGCATTTTAACTTTTGGTAACTCTAACCACTGCTCTAATTTTTTCTCAAATTCAGCAGTATAATTGCCAGCTTCTGTTGGGTGGCAGCCAACTGCACTAATGATTGAATCGTATCGTTCACTAAGTTCTAGCGTTTTTAAAATCGTTGGTTCATCAAAGCCAACTACTGCCATATAATGAACATGCTGCTTACGAGCATTTTCAATAATTTCTAATTCAATACCCTTAAATTGTTCGGCATTCAAATGCGTATGTGTATCAAATAATTTCATCTCGATTAAAGGCAATACCTTATGTGAATAATCCCCCACAAAGTATGCCCTACTTCCTCCATTTCTCAAAACTTCAATCTAAAATTAGCACTCATTACCCAATTTGTCAAAACATTGTACGAGTGAGGGGGTTCTGGCTTGAATCACTGGAGCAGAAGTCGTAGAAGTGCGTAAGCACTTCAAGATTTCTGCGAAGTGGACGTCAAGCCAATCCGAACGAGTCGTTATACAAATTGTGCGACAACGTGCGTTTAGAAATGAATCACTGGAAGAAGTCGCTGTCGTGCGTGCAACGCACAAAAGAGACTTCTGAAGTGGACGTCATTTCTGCTCGTTGGAACCCGTTATACAAATTGTATGAGTAATGAATTACTGGAACAGAATAGTATCATCATGACTTCCATACCGTTGCACAACATTAGGAGCCAATCGAAACGACTAGCTCCTAAAATAGTTAAATCTATATTTTGACGTTTTCCAATAATTACCCAATTAATGAACCATTTGGTGCATCATCTGGTGCAAATAATAGACTTAATCCGTCTTCTTTCTCAGCTGACAAAATCATTCCTTGACTGAGTAAGCCCATCATCTTACGTGGTTTTAAGTTCGCTACAATCGTTACTTTACGACCCACTAATGCTTTGTAATCAGGATAATATTTCGCAATACCTGATAAGATTTGACGATGTCCTTTATCACCAGCATCCAATCGGAAACGTAATAATTTATTCGAACCTTTAACTGGCTCAACATCAATTACCTCTGCCACTTTTAATTCTGTTTGGATAAACTGGTCAAACTCCACATGTTCCACTTCATGATGTACTAATTCCGTTGCAGCAGGATCCCAATTTGGATCATCAACCGTTAAATTTTCACTCGCCGTTGACTTAGAAAATCCAGCTTTCATTTGTGCTTGAATATATTCCACTTCAACCTCTACTTCTAAGCGTGGGAAAATCGGCTCACCTTTTTTAATGACAGTCACATTTGCTGGATATTGTCCCCAAACTAAATCATTTAATGGACGTTCAAGTTCTGATTCAATTCCTAATTGTGCCAAAATTTTTCCAGGTGCTTGAGTCATAAACGGACGTAAAATCAACGCAGTAATACGTAATGCTTCTGCTAAATGATACATGACAGAACGTAATTGTGGTGTGGCTGCTTCTTCTTTTGCTAATACCCATGGCGTTGTTTCATCAATATACTTATTCGCACGTGAAACAATTTTCATCGCATGGTCGAGTGCCGTATTGAACGATAGTGTATCCATTGCTTGATGATAATCCTTTAAGGCTTGCTCAACATAGGATTCAAATGCAGAATCCACTTCATTTTCACCTAGTTCGCTCGTTGGAACTTCACCATTGAAATACTTATTCATCATCGCAACTGTACGATTGAGTAAGTTTCCTAAATCATTGGCTAATTCAAAGTTAACACGATTGACAAAATCTTCTGGTGTAAAAATCGAATCATTTCCTTGGCTCATTTCACGTAATAAGTAAAAACGTGTTGCATCTAAACCATAACGTTCAATCAATTGATGTGGATAAACTGTGTTCCCTTTTGACTTAGACATTTTACCGTCTTTCATCAACATCCAACCATGTGCATAGATTTGTTGTGGTAATGGTAAGCCTAAAGCCATTAACATTGTTGGCCAATAAATCATATGGAAACGACTAATATCTTTTCCGATGATATGAACATTTGCTGGCCAGAATTTTTCAAAATTTGTCGTATCTTCGCTACCGTAGCCTAAAGCGGTAATATAGTTCGTCAACGCATCAATCCAAACATAGACAACATGTTTAGGATCACTTTTTACTGGAACTCCCCATGAAAATGTTGTTCGAGATACGGCTAAATCTTCCAACCCAGGTTTGATGAAATTATTAATCATTTCATTTTTACGAAATTCCGGCATAATAAAATTCGGATGTTCTTCATAGTAAGCAACAAGACGGTCTGCGTATTTACTCATACGGAAGAAATACGATTCTTCTTTCACTAATTGCACTTCATGACCACTTGGTGCCACTCCACCAATCATATTGCCGTCAGCATCACGATAAACTTCAGCTAACTGGCTCTCAGTGAAAAATTCTTCATCGCTGACAGAATACCAACCTTGGTACTCACCTAAATAAATGTCACCTTGCTCCAATAATTGCTCAAAAATTTGTTGCACAGCCGTTTCATGATAATCATCAGTCGTACGAATAAAATGATTATTCGAAATTTCTAAATCTTCCCATAATTTTTTGATGATGTCAGCCATGCCGTCCACATATGATTTCGGAGTTAAACCTAATTCAGCTGCTTTAGTTTCAATTTTTTGACCATGCTCGTCCGTTCCAGTTAAGAAAAAGACATCATATCCCATTAAACGTTTATAGCGTGCTGCTGCATCAGCTGCTAATGTCGAATAAGCATTTCCGATATGAAGATTTCCACTTGGATAATAAATAGGTGTTGTAATATAATAAGTTGGTTTTGTTTGATTGGTCACAGATGAGTGCCCCTTTCATAATAAATTTTGCTTTATTGTGGCTATTATAGCACATATCACAATGTCTTTGAATGGTTTTAATCGTCATTGTATCAGAATTAGTTACATAACTCAATACAAAAAAGCATAAAGCAACTAATCTCATCTCCACCTCGAAAATCGAACTGTCCAATGATGATTAGTTTTCTTTATGCTCATCAAGATTAATTTAAACTTGTGATATATTGATATGCCATATGTCCTGCATGACTACCGTCACCTACTGCTGTCGCAATTTGGCGTAAATGCGTATTACGCACATCACCAACAGCAAAAATACCAGGAATCGCTGTTGCCATTTGAGTATCCGTTACAATCCAACCCTCGTCATCAGTAATGCCTAAGTTAGCCACAACGCTTGAATTTGGAATTAAGCCGACATAAATAAAAGCACCGTCAGCTGCTAATTCACTTGTTTCTTCCGTTTTTAGATTTCGTAATGAAATACTTTCAACTTTGTCTTCACCATTGATTGATTCCACAACAGAGTCCCAAACAAATTCAATTTTCTCATTAGCAAATGCACGTTCTTGCAACACTTTTTGTGCACGTAATGCATCACGGCGATGAATAATCGTCACTTTTTCAGCAAATTGTGTTAAATACGAACCTTCTTCTACTGCAGAATCGCCACCACCAACAACGACAACGTGCTTACCTCTAAAGAAGAAACCGTCGCATACTGCACAGTAAGATACACCACGTCCAGATAATTCTTCTTCTCCAGGCACTCCTAATTTACGATGATGAGAACCTGTCGCTACAATCACAACTTTTGCTTCATAAATTACCTTAGAGGTATGAACCAAGCGTGTCAAGCCATCAATTTCAAGTTGTTCCACATTACCATAAACTAATTCAGCACCAAAAGCCATCGCACTTTCATAAAAATGATTTGCTAATTCAGGCCCACTAATCAGTTTAAAACCAGGATAATTTTCAACATCAGCGGTATTATTAACTTCACCACCCGGCATACCTTTTTCAATAATCACTGTCTTTAAATTAGCACGTGAAGCATATAATGCTGCCGTTAATCCACCAGGTCCGGCACCAATGACCACTACATCAACTTTAATTTGTTCTTTCTCTGACATATTTTTCACTTCTTCCTTATTCACTTTATATGACTTAATTGAAACTGATTATATGATTATTTTAACACAGGTATTTAAATTTTAATTAAAATTTGCTCACAGACTAATGTTCCTGTAAAGAGGCCTCCCGTTTACCCTCTCGTGCCATTAATTGTTCAATCGCTTCACGCACATCGGTATTTTGATATAGAACAGCATAAATTGCTTGCGTAATCGGTAAGTCAACCTGTTCTTTTTGAGCTAATTCATAAGCAACTTCTGTAGTCGCAATCCCCTCAACTACCATATCGATTTCTACTTCAACTTCATCTTTTTTCTTGCCTTGTGCTAAAAGATTCCCTGCTTGCCAATTACGTGAGTGAGGACTGGTACATGTTACCACTAAATCACCGACACCACTCAATCCTAAAAAAGTTAAAGGATCAGCACCTAATTTAACACCTAAACGTGTAATTTCTGCCAAACCACGTGTCACCAAACCCGCTTTCGCATTATCACCATAACCGAGACCTACTAAAATACCTGCACCTAATGCAATAATATTTTTCAAGGCTGCACCTAACTCAACACCAACAATGTCTTGATTCGTATAAACTCTGAAATAATGATTCATAAACACATCTTGGACGCTTTTTGCTGCTTCAAGCTTATCGCTCGCTGCCGTAATGGTCGTTAAATCTTGTCTTGCGACTTCTTCTGCATGACTTGGCCCTGATAACACCACCACCGACTGATACAATTCTGCCGATACGACTTCTTTTATCACTTGGCTCATGCGTAAATGCGTATGTGGCTCAAGCCCTTTCGTTGCATGGACAATAATCGGTTGATTATTGCAATCTTTTAATAAAATAGCCACTTGTTCCATAACACTACGCATCGCATGCGTTGGTACGACCACTAAAATCATCTGAGCTTCCTCTAAACATGATTTTAAATCTGTTGTTGCTGCAATCGAATCCGGCAAAATCATGTTTTTTAAATATCTTGTATTGGTATGTTGATGATTAATTTCATCAACGGCTGCTATTTCTCGTCCCCAAATGATGACTTCATGTTGATTTTCTGCTAAAACTTTTGCTAAAGCAGTTCCCCATGAACCAGAACCTAATACTGCTATTTTCATACGCACCTCCATTTTCTAATCCATTATCACTTCGCTACATAATAAGGAATATTGATATTTTTTCGTCGTTTGATAATAAAAATAATTGAAACAATAACAAAGGCCATCGCCACCCATTGTGAAATACGCAATGGCCCTAAATATAAACTATCGGTACGCATACCCTCAATCACGATTCTACCTAAGCCATACCATAATAAATACCCAGCTGCAACGTCGCCTTGTTTCAAAGTATTCGGTCTTTTTCGTATCCACAATAAGAGAATGACACCTGTCGCACTCCACAATGATTCATATAAGAAAGTGGGGTGATGATAAACACCCTCAATATTCATTTGTTCAATTATCATATTCGGCAAATGCAATCGTGTTAAAAAGTCACGTGACACTTCGTATCCGTATGCCTCTTGATTCATAAAATTTCCCCAACGACCAATCGACTGAGCCATTAGAACCGCCGGTGCTACCACATCTAAAGTTGTAATAAGTGGAAAGCTGTAACGTTTCGTTAAAAAATAAAGTGCCATTAACCCAGCTAAAACTCCCCCATAAATCGCAATACCACCTTGCCAAATACTAATAATCTGTTCTGGGTGCATAAGGTAATAATCTAAACGGAACAGGACATAATACAAGCGTGCACCAATGAACCCAATAATAATCGTCCAAAAAATAATATCCGACATAGTATCTAAATCCAATTGTTGACGCTTGGCTTCTCGCTGAATCATCGAATATGCGATGACAATACCGAAACCAATAATAATACCGTACCAATGAACTGGCCAACCAAATAATCGAAAGGCAATTGGTGACAGTTTTGCTAAACTATACACATTCATGTTCTACCTCTATATTCGGTTACGGCGAATTAACTCATCTAATTTCTTATTAAAGGCATCAGTTGCATTATAGCCCAATGAGTTTGCTCTAAAGTTCATCGCAGCAGACTCAATAACTGACGCTAAATTTCGACCTGTTTTAACAGGGATACGAACTTTCGGTACTAATACATCGAAAATTTGTTCTGTTTCACGACCAGAACCTAAACGGTCATATTCAACTGTTCCGTCATCTAATACTAAATCAATAATTAATTCGAGTCGTTTTGAACGACGGATAGCTGATACCCCATATAAATTCATAACATCAATAATTCCTAGACCACGAATTTCTAATAAGTTTTGTAAAATTTCTGGTGCTTCCCCAATAAGTGTCAATTCATCAATCATAAACAATTCCACTCGGTCATCGGCAATTAAACGATGTCCACGTTGCACTAATTCTAAGGCAGTTTCAGATTTTCCAACACCACTTGAACCGATTAATAGAACACCCATACCAAATACTTCAACAAATACCCCATGCCGTGACAAACGTTCTGCCAAACGCCCCTCTAAATAATTGGTAATATTAGCATGCACACGACTTGTTTTTGATCTTGATCCTAAAATTGGAATTTGCATACGTTCTGCAATTGGAAACACTTCTTCTGGAACAGGCTCAGAATGCGTAAAAATAATCGCTGGTGTTTCCGGTTGTAAAATACGATCAAAAATAATCGAACGTTCCTTAGACGTCTGTGCTAATAAAAAACGCATTTCAGTTCGGCCAATCAATTGAATACGAGCAGATTGATAATATTCAATATAGCCGTTCAATACTAAACCTGGTCGTGATACTTCACTAACGGATACTTTTCGCTCACCGAATTCTTCACCAAATAAATACTCAATATTTAATGTTTTGACAATCTCATTAATTGTAACTGTATTGTTCATACTACTCCTCCACTACTCGTTTTTAATCCTACTTTAAAAACTTAATTTACATCTGATTTGATACTAACATAATTCAATCAATTCGGCTAGCTTTTGAGTAAATTCTAACTATAAGATAGTGTGTTGTCGCCCACTTCAGAATACTTATTATTCTACTAGGTTTGGAGTTGTTCAATACAAAAAAATCCATTCTTAACGTTACTTTCCGTCGCTAAGAATGGATTTATATATTGAATATTAAAAGTCACTCCAAGAGTCATCTTCTTGTGGTGTCACATCTTTAGGTGCTTGTGTTGGTTTAACATCACCAAAGATATTGCGTTGATTTGCTGAGGTTTCTTCTTTGCGATAAACATAACCATCGCCTCGTTTTACTTGATAATCATAAGGTAATAAAATACCTAATAAAACATATGGCCAAAAACCAAAACTAAATGTGAACAATGCAATTGCAAAACCTAAGCGTATCAAAGTTGAGTCAACATTAAAGTATTCAGCAAGTCCACCACAGACACCCATAATTTTTTTATCAGTTGAAGATTTGTATAATTTTCTATTCACAGTCTTTCCCCCTCGTAAATCCAGTTTGCTTAAGTTACTAAATATATATATCAAAAATAGGAATATCCAAAAATAATTTCTCATTAATAATCCTTCTTTCTAATTCTAGTGTGCTTTAATTGGCTTGATAATCATCGCTCACACTATGTTATTACTGGGCATTACTCCATTTTATAATTGCCCACATCAATAAATATAGCCCTAACCCAGCACCTCTGCCGACTGCTAATAGAACAAATAGTAATCGCACAATCAATGGGTCGATTCCGAAATATTCAGCTAGACCCCCACAAACACCTAGAATATATTTTTGATTTGATAATCTTAATTTTTTCATCTTTTGCACCTCTATATTTTACTACATACTGTCTTTTAAGTATACATCTCCGAATGCTGATTTAATTTCTAATTTCACCAATGGTGCTTGCTCATGTAAGTAGCGTTCCATATGGTGTCCATTTTTATAAAATTCAACATTGCTCATACGGTGATGAAACTCACCCATTGAATTACTGTAATCAACTTCTAAATTCATCGCTTGTGGTAATGCGACTTTAACATCACCTGATACCGTTGATTTCAAATTCAATTTCGCCTCAGCTAAATCTTCTTTAGTTAGATAAATATCACCATTTAAAGTTTCAACCGTTGTATTGCCAATTACTCCACGATAACGGAAATCACCATTTAATGATTTGCTAGCTAAATCGCTAATAGTCGAATCTTCAACTAATACATCGCCGTTCAATCCGTCAATAGCAACATAATTCGCTACTACTTCTTCAAGGTCTATATCACCATTTTTACTATCCACAATCAACTCATCTACTTGAATTGATGATAATTCAATATCACCGTTTAATGATTTAATTTTGATTTCACGCCAAGCACTCTCCTCTGGCACTTTAATAACGACATCGCATGCCATGCGTGCATCGGTTACATGGAATAATAAACGGTCATCAGTCGCATCAATAGTATTCAATGTTTCAAATTGTTCAATAGTAGCAATATCATCTTTTCCGAAGAAACGAATATCTGCCTCTACAATCACTTTGCCGTTATAATCTTCTACATCATCGTCATAAGTCTCTACTGTAATATCGCCATTTACTATGGAAACATCTAATTGTGTAGTTTCTTTTAAATCATACTCAAACTCATGTGTAAGTTGAGTTGTTTTTATTCCTGGGATACTCACGTTAATATTTTTCAAATCGAAATTAGCAGCAATATCTTTAAAGTAATCTACCACTGTACGTTGAATATTACGTCCTTCTTTTCCAGCTTCACGAGCTGATGATTTCACTTGTGCTGTAGTAGAATCAACGATATTTTTAACTTGCTCTTTTGAAGATTCCACAATATTTCTGACTTGTTCTTTTGATGATTCCACAATGTTTTTAACTTGCTCTTTCGAATATTGTTTCATCGTTGATTTGTGCTCTTTAAGCTCTTGATGTAATTCATCAATTTCGTTTGTTAATTGATTAATTTTAGCATTTAATGTTTCTTTTTGAGCTATCATCTCATCAGTTAATTCATCTAATTCTTCAAAAATTTCAATTTCTCTCAAACGTTGTTTTGCAATGACCTTTGCCTCGCTTTTTTTCTCAAGCTGCTCGTTCAATTCTGCGATACGTTGCATGATTTGTCTCTCATCACTTTCAGCCGTTTGTTTTACTTCCACTTCTTCTGGCAGTTGAATTTCCGATTCAATCGCTGCTTGTGCTTTTTGATACTCCTCAGCAAATTCAGAAACTTCTGATTCCATTGCTTGTTCAGCTGCTGCCTCTAGTAATTTTAATGCCTCGTCTATTGTAATCACATTTTGTCTTACTAATTCAATAATACGTTCTTTATGGGTCATGATAAGTTCCTCCTAAATCTGTTTTGCTCTACACTCTTATTATGCCAACAATTGAAACTAAAAACATAGGTCTAGGGGCTGATATTTAATCTGATTATTTCATTTAACTTTAAAATATGCTTAAAAAGCAGTGCTACCATACCGAGCACTGCTGAAATTTTAAAATTTACTGTAATATTTTAGCCAAATATTGTCCAGTGTAACTACCTTTTACTTTGGCAACTTCTTCCGGCGTACCTGTCGCAATGACACGTCCACCACCGACACCACCCTCAGGCCCCATATCGATAATATAATCAGCTGTTTTAATCACATCTAAATTATGTTCGATAATGACTACCGTATTGCCGGATTCAACTAAACGATTAATTACTTCTAATAATCGCTTAATATCATGTGGGTGCAACCCAGTTGTTGGCTCATCTAAAATATAAAAAGTATTACCTGTTGACACCCGTTGTAACTCAGACGCTAATTTCATTCGTTGGGCCTCGCCACCGGACAAAGTAGTAGCAGATTGCCCTAATGTCACATAGCCTAAACCAACATCTAATAATGTTTGTAATTTACGAGCGATTTTAGGTTGTGCTGCAAAAAATTCAACGGCATCTTCAACCGTCATCTCTAATACTTCAGCTATATTTTTCCCTTTAAAACGGACTTCTAATGTTTCAGAATTATAACGTTTACCATGACACACTTCACACGGCACATAGACATCTGGTAAAAAGTGCATTTCAATTTTATTAATACCACCACCGGAACACGCCTCACAGCGTCCACCTTTAACATTAAAACTAAAGCGACCTTTTGTATAACCATGTAATTTCGCATCATTCGTTTGGGCAAACAAATCACGAATATCATCAAAAACACCTGTATACGTTGCTGGATTTGAACGTGGTGTACGACCAATTGGACTTTGGTCAATATCAATCATTTTATCAAGCGATTCAAATCCCTCAATCGACTCAAATTCTCCCGGTCGTTCTTTCGTACTAGTTAATCGTTGTGCCAATGCTATTTTCAAAATTGCGTTAACTAAACTACTTTTACCTGATCCTGATACTCCAGTAACACAGGTTAATCGTCCGATTGGAAAGGCAACATCAACCGACTGCAAATTATTGTGAGCAGCTCCTTTAATCGTCACCCAACCCTTGTCTTCACTGCGACGTGATGTCGGTATTTCAATTTTTTCCTTTCCGGATAAATATTTCCCTGTAAGTGAGTGTTTATTTTTCATCACTTGCTTAGGAGTCCCAGCAGCAATCACTTCACCACCATGCACACCGGCACCTGGCCCCATATCAATAAGGTAATCAGCTTCCAACATCGTTTCTTCATCATGTTCCACCACTATTAAAGTATTACCTAAATCACGCATTTTATGTAAAGATTCTATCAAGCGTGCATTATCACGTTGATGTAAACCAATAGACGGCTCATCAAGAATATATAAAACTCCACTCAAGTTTGAACCTATTTGTGTCGCTAAACGAATCCGTTGTGCCTCCCCACCTGAAAGAGAGCCTGCCACACGATCCATGGTTAAATAATCTAATCCCACATTATTTAAAAAGGTTAAGCGATCACCAATTTCTTTAATTATCGGTGTCGCAATCATTTCTTTTGCAGGAGAAAACGTCAATTCTTTTACATAATGCAGTGCATCAGCAATAGATAATTCCGTAAATTCAGCAATATTTTTTTCTCCGACATAAACTGATAATGCTTTGTCATTTAAACGGTGTCCATGACAAGTGGGACACTTTAATTCGTGCATATACTGCGTCATTACTTCACGTGTATAATCGGAACTTGTTTCATTGTAACGGCGTTCCACATTATTGACGACCCCTTCAAATTGCGTTTCAACTGTGCGTGATTTACCACCACTCATCATCGGTGTATAAGTAAAGTCAAAAATCGCATCTGGCCCACCATATTTCAAGACATCTTGATGTTCTTTTGATAATTCTTGATACGGCACATCCATTGGAATACCATAACTTTTCGCAAATTGCTCTAACATTGACGGATAGTAATTTGAACTAATCGGATTCCATGGTGCAAATGCTCCTTGTTCAAGAGTCAAAGTCGTATCCGGAATAATTAATGACTCATCTACCGTCAAACGAGAGCCTAATCCGTCACAACTTGGACAAGCTCCAAATGGTGCATTAAATGAGAACAAGCGTGGTTGTAGTTCTTCGACAGTAAAGTCACAATGTGGACAAGCATAATGTTCATTAAAGTAAAGAGTTTCGCCGTCGATAATATCAACAACTAGGTATCCTTCTGAAAAACGCAATGCCGTTTCAACCGAGTCAAATAAACGTGAGCGAATATCTTCTTTAATTACAATTCGGTCAACCACTACTTCAATTGTATGTTTATGCGTCTTTGATAATTCAGGTACTTCACTAATATCATAAATTTCACCGTCAACTCGTACACGCACAAAACCGTCTTTGGAAATACGCTCCAAAATCTTTTTATGTTGTCCTTTTTGGTCACGCACTGCTGGACTCAGCAATTGAATGCGAGTTCGTTCTGGCAATTCCAATAAGCGATCAACCATTTGTTCTGGCGACTGACGTTCAATCGGCACATGGTGATTCGGACAGTACGGAGTTCCTACACGAGCATATAATAGACGTAAAAAATCATTAATTTCCGTCGCTGTTCCGACTGTTGAACGTGGATTGTGACTTGTTGTCTTTTGGTCAATCGAAATAGCTGGACTTAGACCCTCAATCGAATCGACATCCGGTTTATCCATATTGCCTAAAAATTGACGTGCATATGCCGATAAACTTTCCACATAACGACGTTGCCCTTCAGCATATAAAGTATCAAAGGCTAATGAACTCTTCCCTGAGCCTGATAAACCTGTGACGACCACTAATTGATCTCGTGGTATTTCTAAATCAATATTTTTTAAATTGTGCGAACGTGCACCTTTTATAATTATTTTATCTTTTGCCATTAAACAGGCTCCTCTCGTGTACAATACTCGTTAATAGTATATTAAATTTAATAAAAACTCAATAAATAAGCCTAAAAGCACCACACTTTCTCATAACAAAAAGAGCCGTGGTTGCCCTCGACTCTTCTGATTTCTCATTATTCTTCCGTACTTCTTTGCATTTCTTGTTCAACAGTTGCTTCTAATGTAATGGTAATTTCTTGTTGTTGACCATTTCGTAAAATGGTAGCTGTAATTTTATCACCAATGCGATGTTTGTATAATATTTGACGTAATGAAATCAAATCATTCACTTTCTCACCGTCAATAGCCGTAATCACATCGTACTGTTGTAAACCAGCATTCGCTGCTGAACTATTTGGAGCTACCTCTGCAATAACAACTCCCTCTTCAGCATCTTCAGCAAGATTTAAAATTTCTGTTTTTGAACGGACAGACAATTTACTAACTGGATAGACACCACTCACACCTAGTACTGGGCGAATCACTTTACCGTTAGTTTCTAACTGCTCAATTACTTTTTTCACTTCATTACTTGGAATCGCAAAGCCCATACCCTCTACGGATACCGTTGAAAACTTACTTGAGTTAATTCCGATTAATTGACCGTCTTTATTGACTAATGCCCCACCGGAGTTACCAGGGTTAATCGCAGCATCTGTTTGAATAACATTCATTTCCCAATCTTTTTCACCGTCACCGTCAATATCAAATGGTAAAATACGGTTAACACCTGATACAATCCCTTGTGTCACCGAACCAGCATATTCAGTTCCTAAAGGTGAACCAATCGCAATGGCTAATGAACCTACTTTTAATTTGTCAGTGTCAGCAAATTTCACACTTGTTTTTGCATGTTCTGAACTGATTTTCAATACAGCCAAATCAGTGAAAACATCAGAACCTACTAATTCAGCATCCACTTTTGTTCCGTCAGCTGTCGTTACTTCTAATTTAGCAGCACCTTCAACCACATGATGATTCGTTACCACATAAGCTGTATCTCCGTCTACACGATACACAACCCCACTACCTGTTCCAGCAACTTCAAGCGATTCATCTGGGTCACCTAAATCAATATCGCCACTCTCACTATACCAATTACCAAAACCTCTGCCACCAAATGCTGTAGTTTCATTTGCAACAGCTCTTTTTAAATTACTAACCGATACGACCGCATCACTCGCTGTTTCAACGGCACCAACAATCGCACTCTCAAAATCCGTTAAAGTTTGTGAACTTTCAGACTCTGCTTGAGCCACTTTACTATCTAGCTTTGTCAATCCTCCACTAAAAAATGCAAACACTGTTAACGCAATAATTAAGATACTTCCAAAAATACTTTTCCAAAACATTGTACGATTTTTCTCTTTTTGATTCATTGTTATTACCCCTTTTCTTAATAATTCGTACACTAAGTAATGCTATTTACTTACTGACTATATATAAACATGCGAACTTAAATTCGAATTAAAATATTTTTTTATTAAATGATTTTTATCCGATTCATTACTGAATGTCTTTATTTTAAAATAGTAATGTGAATTATTTTCGAAAATTGTATTAAATTTATCCATTGTGTTAACAAACGCATTTCCTATCCTCTACTAGAGATACATCATTGGTGTAGCAACCGACGGGTCGGTCATATGTAAATGGAATGCTTCCCCAACTCCCATTTCTCTTGCAGTTAAGGTTGAGTGCATCGTCGACATCGCCAATTCCTTAGTATTATTATCTTGACTTAAATGCCCCAAATATATTTGTTTGGTTTGGTTCCCAATCATATCCACCATAGCTAAAGCACCGGCTTCATTACTCAAATGCCCCTTGTCACCTAAAATACGTTGTTTTAATGACCAAGGATATTGCCCATAGCGTAACATTTCCACTTCATGATTACTTTCAATCAAATAAGCCGTCGCATTCTTTAATTGGCTGCGAAGACGGTCACTCACATAACCTGTATCCGTTAACATCACAAATTGCTTATCTCCTTTTTGAAAGGCATAAAATTGTGGTTGTGCTGCATCATGGCTCACATTATAGCTTAAAATATCCAAATCTCCCAAAGTCAATAATTGGTCTGGTTCAATGTATCGACGATTTTCCATTGGAATTGCACCGATATGATTTTCCATTGCTAACCACGTCATGCGATTGGCATAGACTGGTAAATTATATTTGCGTGCTAAAACTCCGACACCTAAAATATGATCCTTATGTTCATGGGTTACAAATAAAGCGTCAACTTGAGTTAAATCACGATTAATTTGTTCCATTAAACTTTGAATTTTTTTCCCACTCAATCCAGCATCAATTAATACACGCTGCTTATCTGTTTCTACATAAGTACAATTACCAGAACTTCCACTTGCAAGTACCGAAAATCGTAACTTATCTATAGTCTGTTCACTCACTCTATCATCACTTTCTACTTATAAACTATTTTATATCTTAAAAAATGGGGTGTCGTTTGAAACGTCACCCCGAACTCATTGCCAAACTGATTAATGGCTGAGTCTCTTAAAATCCACCTGCTCCAGAGCCACCACCAGAGCCACCTGAACTACCGCCACTAAAGCCACCACCAAAACCACCAGAGTTGGTGCCGCTATATTTGACAGGAGCTGGTTGACTAGCTCGTACAGAATTTTGAATGGATTGATTCATTACTCGGGTGAATAAGTAAGGATTATTGTAGAATCCACCACCCACATGCATTTCTTGTAACTCAAACGGTCTAAATTGTATTTTCATCGCTTCGATAACACGGTCAGCAACTCCTAATGCAATCGCATAAACTAAGTATTCTTCCCATAAATCTAATGACCCAATTTCACGCATTTTAAAATTACCAATGTCATTCAACATATTTCTAAAGCCTGTCCATTCTTGAATCCGTCTATCCTGCTCTGCCGTACGAATCGGTCGCATCAGTATAAGTATAAATGCAATACCATTTGCCACAAAGCAAATCACTCCTACCAGTAAAATCACCGGTAAATAGGCTGCGTATTTTGTGTATTCAATAAGGGATAAAATAAAAATCACGATTACTGGTATCGCTATTAAACTAATACTAGCCAATGTACTAGCAATTTGTTGTTGCGAATCACTACCACGTAATTTCAGCCCACGTATTTGCGTAAAATTCGTAAACGATGTCCAAAGTTTATATTGTTTTTTCGCAACAGATTTACTTTTCGCTGCACTCTCTTCTAACGCTTGTAATGTTGTCGGATTTCCATTCGGTAAAACATAATTCAGTGCATATTTTTCATGTTTTTGTAAAGTATCACTTTGAGCATATTTCGCACCTTGTTCAATATAAATCGTTGTACTTTCACCATGAGAAAAAAGCCCACGTTTTTCCTTAGCAATTTCAGTTAATTTCAAATACCCTTTGCGAGCCAAATCGACAATTGTGGCACTCAAATCATCAGTCGTCGGTTTCGTTCTAAAAACGGAAGTTGCCATAATTGCTGGTGTAATATCTTCCGGCAAAGTATAAATATGTTTAGGTAATTTAACTGGATTTGGATTTAAGCGTCGTTTACGGGATAAATAATAATACCATACGCCAATCGTTGATATAGGGAACAGCAATGTAAGAATCCCTACACCAAATCGTTTCCAGCCTAAACTTGTTTCATATTGTTGACGGTCTTTTTCTACTTGACCATTTTCTCGTTCGATAATTTCTGCTTTTTTATTCACTTGTCGGCGATTTTTATTATTTGGCGTCAAAGCCGTTGGGAAAATAATATCTGCTTCCACAAATTGATTTGGTGGATTGTTTGGAACGGTTAACTTCACCGCACTTTTCCCTTGATAGTCAATTAAGGATAATTCACCTTGTGGTGCACCATGTGCCCATGCACGAAAATCATCAGGAGTTTGAACTTTCCCTGGCAATACGATGACTGCTTCCACATCAAGATATTCATCTGTATTCGTACCAACAATTTTTCGATTAAATTCAGCCGTATCCGAAAAATTTGTCACTAAATCACCAATCGTGTATTCCACTACAAAGGTCACTTTCTTCTTACTAGTTGGATAAAATACTTTAAATTGATAAAATTCATTCGATGCCATTAATTGAAATGTTTCGGGATTTCCAGTAGCATTCTCCTCAAAATAACTAATCTCTCCAGTATCAGAATCCATTACTCCAATCCGATAATCTAAAACATTGTATCCTGTCCTATCTAGATTAAAATACATCCCATTCATGTATGTTATATCATAGGTCAATTTATCAGTAAATTTGACACTTCCGTCTGTACTAATTTCGCCTAAAATTGACTGATTCGTAATATCAAATTCCGTTTCTTGAGCTGAAACGGACATCGGTAAAAATAAACAGAGTAACAATAACAAACTAAGCCATTTTTTCTTCATCATCAACGCTCCCCTTGTTCATTTACACGATTGGAAAAACAACACATAAGCTAAACCAATTGTCTTGTACTTCCACCGTCATATTTCCATTGTACTTTTTTGCAATATATTGAATGTTTTTCAAACCATATCCATGATTGTCTTGGTCTTGACTTATTGCGACATGACATCTCAAACATCAAACCTATAATCTACCTAATTTGAGATATCATTAACTATACATACATTATACAACAAAATAAAAGTCAGGACAAAAGAGATTCCTGACTTCTAGATTTATATACCATTTAATTTCACTTCAAAAACGTTAATTATTGATAGCCACCCACACGACGTAATGCTTTATAAACTTGATTCGCTACCCATATTGCCGGCTTTGTTTTGCGTGTCGTCATTTGCCCAAACAAACCTTTTTTAATATATTTATAGGCAAACAGATTATTTTCTTCAAGATATTGCCACAACTGATTACGTTTCTCAATTGCGTCAACATCACCCATTCGGTTTAATAAAGCACTTGAAATATTCGTAACAATTTCTAAATGCTTTAATAAATAGCGTTGCTGATTAGGATGAAGTTCTTGCTGGAAATCACAGCTATCAATCAATAGACGATTGACTTTTAATTGTTGGTCAATCCGTTTCATCATCACTTTTTCATTAATTGATTGATCATCTCGCCCAATGAAATAACGATAAAAATCAACATCTAAATAATACATTTTATTCAATTGTGACAATGGTTCATAAACAAATAAATTATCCACATAAAATGTATGTTCCGGCAATTCAAATCCCATTGCCTTTAGTGCTTGTGTCCGATAAATAATCGCATGCATCATGATGTATTTCCCTGTTGGAAATGCTCGTGTTTCATTCCAATCAAATATTTTTGCCTGTGGAAAAATTGAACGGTATTGAATAATTTTTTTGACTTCTTCATCTTCTTGTTCATAAACATAGTTAGTGAAGAATACATCTACCGTTTCCTGATTGTTTTCTAATTTTTGCAAGTGCCATAGAACTTGTTCTAATGCTTCTTGATTCAACCAATCATCACTGTCTAACACTTTGAAATATTTCCCCGTAGCGTGTGCCAAACCTGTATTTACTGCTCCACCATGCCCTTTATTGTCCTGATGAATGGCTTTTACAATATGTGGAAATCTTGTTTCATAGTTTTGTGCAATTCCTAGTGTATTGTCACTTGATCCATCGTTGACTACCAATAATTCTACTCGATCATCATTTAGAATAGTTACTGATTCAATCGCATTTGCTAAATACTCTTGAGAATTGTAACTTGGTACAACAATTGATAATAATTTCATATGCTTTCCTTTCCGTAATAAAACGAGATTTAGTCATCCCTTTTTAATACTCTATGGCATTTCAAGGTTTTTTCATCGTTTCTTGATAAATCTAACTCTCCTAATATACCATAATAAACTCTCTGCCCAATCACTTTTACTATTAAAATATCTGTTACTATTCTATCAAAAAACTCTGGATATGCAATAAGATGTCTTGCCTAATGTTTCTCCTTTCAGGTATATGCTTGATATTTCATACGCTTTATTACTCCTATATATTATTATAAATGATTAGACAATTAGTTAAAAATTCAACCTTTCTAACCCTATTCTCTGACTTTATTGTCATGATAACATGACGAAATAAAACCGTAACGTATCAATGCAAATTTGGTATCGTTCACTGCATTTTCTGTCTTTTTCATCACTTTTAGCATATAATAGAATTAAAGCACTAGAAATTTTATTATTACAAATGAAAGTAGGGTTACGATTATGGAATATCAACGACTTAATAATCAAATTATTGTACGTTTTAATCGTGGTGATTGGTTAATGGAAAATCTCATTGCATTAGCAAAAAAAGAGAACATTCAAGCTGGTTATATGAGTGGTATTGGGGCATTTGATATCGCACAACTCAATTTCTTCTTTTGGGAATTACAAAATTATAAGACAACAGAGTTTGAAGAAGAATTTGAAGTTCTATCCTTAAATGGTAATTTCTCAATGAATGACGGTGATCCACTTATTCATTTACACACAACATTAGGACGCTCTGATTACTCTACAATTGGTGGGCATCTAAAAGACGCTCGTGTCAGCATTACTTTAGAATTATTCATTGATGTATTAGATACTAGTCTTACACGTCAATCGGTTGAACATATTCAAAACTTTAAGCAGATTTCGTGGGAGAATTAAAACTCCTACTATAAAAACACAAATCGTGCGAAATTTAGTTACTTTTTCGCACGATTTTTTATTCTAAATTTAAGCACAATCTGAAAATATATAACATCTGATTTATTTAATAAACCGATTCAATATTTCGTCCTTACTCTCTTCTAAATTAAAAGAACATTCTATCGATGTTGATGGATTTGAACTATGAAAAACGTATTTTTTGGAATCTTTCGTTGCAAAAATAATAATCTCTGTCGCCTTTGAATTAACAAAACATTCAATTAGTTCAAAAGGTTCTCCCTCACCTACCGTATAGCTGTACCAATGAAAAGCAACTTGCTTTCCTTTATAAAAAGCATTACTCAATAAGAAACCTGGAACTCCACTCCAACTACCATAAATATCAGAATCTACCGGAGAAGTTTTCCAAAATAATTCATCATGTGCACGCTGATAATCAAACATAACACTTAAAATCGAATTATCTGACGCTCTTTTTACCTGTTCTACATCTTCCCGCACTCTATTCGAATTATATGGTATAGTTCCACTATTATTATCACTATCTGGTGTATAATTATATACTCCACAATTCGTAGAAGTAATAATTGATAGGAGTACCAAATAATTAGTCAAAAATCTCATAAAAACTCCCCCACTCTATTTCTTCATATTTTACTTTTGCATTATAAATATACTCAAAAATTATTCCAAAAATTCATTTAGTACAGAATCCGTACTCTCTCGTAACTCAAACATTTTCCCACTTGGTGCACTAGTACTTTGAAAAACGTATTTCTCTTTACCTTTCTTCGCAAAAATAATGATTTCTGTCCCATACTTATTAACAAAGCATTCGATTAATTCAAACGTTTCGCCTTTTCCTATCGTATAACCACACCATTGAAAAGATACTTGCTCTCCGTCACAGTAAGCATTGCTTAATAATTCATTAGGGACTTTCATATTATAAAAATAGTCCTCGTTTGCTGGAGAAGTCCTTAAAAACATTTGATTATTTTTTTGATAACTAAACATAATCCTCGTAATCGAATTGAATGCTGCTGTTTTGAGCTTTTCTACATTCTCACTACTATCATTCACATTACACGAATGAACTTCTTCTTTTTTGGCACTGGGTAAACCACACCCCGATAAAGTAATAATTGATAAGAGTATCAAATATTTAGTCAACACTTTCATAAGAATCCTCCTTTTGCTGATGTGTACAGATTGGCTTAATATCCATTTCAAGCCAATCATGAACACACGATGAATTTAATAACGTTTTCATTTTTCTTTACTGCATAGTCTTTTGCTCTTCCATAAAAAGCTTTAAAGTAGCATCTTTCGTTAACTCTAAGCTTAATCCTCCATATTCTGGATAGGACGGTTCTGTACTATGGAAAACATATTTATGTCCCTCTTTTATAGCGAAAATAATCAATTCTGTTCCACTTTCATTGATAAATGTTTCAATCAATTCATACTGTTCTCCTTGACCCATGCTATAATCGCCCCAACGAAATGATATTTGTCTATTATTATAAAATACATTATTTAACAAATGCTCTGTCGATTGCCAGCCATAATAAGATTTTTTATCCATTGGTTTACATTTTAAAAATTTTTCATGATTCTTTTGATATTCAAGCATGAGCGTTAAAATTGAATTATCCTTTGCCGTACGAATATCTACAATGGATTCAAAATCATTATCTAAATTTTCATTCATAAACACACTCAACAAAGGGTCTTTAGTCAGCTCTAAATCAAATCTACGCTGATATATCTCACATGGTTCTGTGCTTTTAAACACATATTTCTGACCAGCTCTTGTAGCAAAAATAATTACTTCCGTCCCACTTTCATTAACAAAAGTGTCAATTAATTCAAAATTTTTACCTTGTCCAAATACATAACTTCCCCTACGAAACGATACTCGTCTTCCTTTGTAAAATGCATTTTCCAACAAATCACTCGATAAATAACAACCATAATAATTATCGTCTTTTTGCAGACCCCTTAAAAATTTTTCATGATTCTTTTGATATTCAAATATAAGAGTTAAAATTGAATTATCCCTTGACGGTCTGACATCTTCAATCGATTCAAAATATTCATCTGAAACATAATCATTTCTTTTCGCCTCAACACTTTGCCCAAACAAAACTACCATAAATAATATAGCAACTACCCATTTGATGACCGCCCTCATAAGACTCCTCCTCAATTTTATATTTCTTCAACTTCATTATACTCTACTTAATAATGAACTCAAGTGGAAGATATAGCGTTTTCATATTTTGTGGAATATTTTCTCTCATAAAATAATGTCCCTAACAAAAAATACACCGTTTTCGACAAAAATACTTCTATACAGTGTTAGAAAAAACACTATATAGAAGTATTTAATTTATCACTTATTTCACACCACGCAATATCCAATACCCTTTATCTTGCGTAACTTTTTCAACCACTGAAAATAATTGACGCATTAACTTTTCAGCTGACGGTGCTCCTTGCTTTTTCTGAATGACCACATACAACACACCGTCAGCACTCAATAATTGTGCTGCTCGCTCAATAAATCCATGAACAACAGCTTTCCCTGCACGAATCGGTGGATTTGTCACTACAACGGTCGGTTGCACTTCAAGTAGTGCTGTAATCGCATCACCATTGATAAACTGACAATTTTCAATGCCATTACGTTGAGCATTTTGTTGTGCCAAATGATAAGCACGCTCATTAATTTCAATCCCTGTAACAACTGCGTTCGGTAATTGCTTAGCTAGCATCAAGGCAATCGGCCCATAACCACTACCTAATTCTACAATGACTTCTGCCTCTACTGAATTCAGTTCTGCCAATAGCGTTTCAACTAAAACATTTGAACCATAATCAACTTGATTTTTTGAAAAAACTCCATTATCTGTCGTCAATTTTAACCGATACGGTGCTACTTCATAAACAATCTCACGCTGTTGGTGAGCTACTTCGGGTTGATTCATAAAATATTGTTTTGACATTTAATTGCCTCTTTTCACTCTTATATCGCTTATTTATCTTTTTAAAATACTACACTAACCCTTATTATAACATTTTTTATCAATTCATGTTAGAATAGTAAAAGAGAATTAATGGAGGAATCTACATGATTAAATTATTTGCGTCCGATATGGACGGAACACTGTTAGACCAAAACCACGAATTAAATCAAACGACTGCCGATGCTGTTAAAGCCTTACAAGTAAGTGGCGTTGAATTTATCATTTCAACTGGGCGTGACTATCAATCTGCTCGTAATTTTTTAGCGACCTATCACATTGACTGTGCCATGATTAACTTAAACGGTGCTCAAATTTTCGATGCAACGGGACAACTCATTGATGAGAGTCCATTAATCAATACAACTACGCAACAAGTATTAGATTACTTACATCAAGAAAAATTAGCGTACTCATTGACAACACGTCAAAATTTCTATTTATCAAATAAACAAGACTATATCAATCATATGATGCAATCCCATGAACATCTTGATGAACTAACCATAGCTCAAGTAACTGATAAAATAAAAATGACTTTGGACGCTTATGACTATCAGCTAACAGACAGTAACCCTGTCTTTAAATTGATGATAATAAGTGATGATGCTCCTACCTTAGAAAAAGCAAGACATTATCTAGAAACTTTCCCAGACTTAGACATTACATCTTCTGGGCCAGGTAATTTAGAGATTACACATATCGAAGCACAAAAAGGCTTAGCTTTAGCAAAATATTTAGCTGCTAAACACTATACTTTTGAAGAAACATTAACGATTGGTGACTCTCTCAACGACCGCTCAATGTTATCTATGTGCCCAAACAGTTATGCCATGGATAATGCGAGCGATGAAGTAAAAACAATGGCTGCCCATATTGCACCTAGTAATGTAGAAAACGGAGTAGCGACTATTATCTATCAACTCATTTCGAAACAATCGGAGGAAGTATAGATGAAACAACTAACAAAAATAGCTTGGCTATTACTAGCTACCTTATTCATTATTGGCTGTCAACCGACAACACCGACACAATCTACTTCAACCAGTCAATCAAATGCGTCCGTTACATCTAATCAAATCAGCAACATTGATGATTTAATTCATACAGAAAATTTTAATCGACATGCATTAGAACATATTTTTTATGGCACTATCAATCGCAAAGGACAAGCAACAGGATATCACCATGAGAGCATTGCACCGGATGCTGAAATCATTAAAGGCACTCGCTCAAAAAACGACCAGCATGGTGTCTATCGTGCAAAAGTAAAAGTTGACGGCATTACTAAACAGGCTATGTCATCATTCTTTCCAGAAAAATGGACACCGCAACAAGTGGTAGATGCCATTAATGAAGCTTACGAATCACGTGAACACGTAAGTGGCAATATCTATGAAGGTACATCAGGTAAGATTACTATTCAAATGTATTTAACTGATAACGATAAAATTATTTCAGCATTTCCGATATATGAAAGGTAGGTAATTATGACATATCATTTTGAGCAACGAAACTTACGCTTACATCTTGTTTTCGATGACCTCTCAACCGAATATTCCATGCTCGATTCATTTCTCCAAGTTGAAGGTAGAAGTTTTGGCGACATTATTGTACAAATAATCGGAGAACATTTGCAAAGTGGTCAACCACAAACATTTGCTGGTAATGTGTACAGTTTGACTCTTTCAGAAACAGATACCTTGATTGAAGATATGCTAGGTGAAAATGAACAAGTAATTCCAACCGAATTATTTTGTGAGATTTTCTTGAAATGGATGACGGAATTGACGGCGTAATGTAAATGATTATTGTTTATTTTAGTGGAAAATTATAATTTTGAAAACAAATATCATAGCAAAAAGAGTATTGTCACACTAGCAACAATACTCTTTTTCACTATTAATTTAAATCAAATGCTGGTAATAAATGACCTTTTTCAGCTAATTTTTCTAAAAATTCATGAACTTCTTTGGATGTGAATGCTTCTAATAATGCTTTAGTAGCTTCTGAATCTTTGTTACCTTCACGCACAACTACTTGAATTGCGAATGTATTTTCTGGGTCTTTCTCTAATAGTAACGCATCATCAGGTGTCAAACCAACTTTTGCAATATATGTTGGATAGTTAAATACTAAATCAACACCGTCTTCATAAGAAGATGTTAAGTTTAATAAATCTATTTCTGAGAATTTTAAATTATGTGGATTTTCTTCAACATCATCAATTGTCGCTTTAAAACCAACACCGTCTTTTAATTTAATCAAATCGTAAGACGCTAAAATTAATAATGCACGAGCTTGGTTAGTTGGGTCTGACGGAACTGCCACTTCTGCACCGTCTTTAATATCTTCAATTGACTTAAATTCAGGTGCATAGAATCCAACACGAGCATTATAGATTGGTTGAAGTGCTACTAAATCACCTTTATTCGCTTCATTAAACATTTCCATGAAAGGTCTGTGTTGTGCAAAGTTTGCATATACTTCATCATTCAATAACGCTTCGTTGTATTGAATATTATCTGACACTTCCACTAATTCTACTTTATATGGTTCAGCAATCACTTCATTAACCAATTCCACAATATCCGTCATTGGTGGTAAATGAGACGCTACTTTTAAAACTGTTTTTTCTTCAGCCAAAGCTGTCGGTAATGCAAAAATTGAAGTTGCTGTTAAAGCAGCTAAAAATAATGATAAACTTTTTTTCAACATAATTTAATCTCCTATTCTGGTTCGTTCGGGTTGACTTGACGTCCACTTCGTAAAATCCCTCTGTGCGATACTCGCACGCCGGTATTTTCCTCCAGTGTTTCAAGTCAGAACACCCTCTCTCACACTATGTTTTATTCTGGCTCCAATGAACTGAAATGACGTCCACTTCAAAACGTTCATTGTCACACCCTGTTTTTTATAAATTCATTTCTACTTTATTTCATTCTTTTATCCAAATGTCTTGCCAACTGAAGTCCAGCCCATTGAAAGATTTGCACCATAATAATAATGATGACGATTGCCGTATACATGACATCTGTCTCGTAACGTTGGTATCCATAGCGAATAGCAAAGTCGCCAATTCCACCACCACCAACTACACCCATAATCGTAGAATACGATATAAAACTGACAAAGGCCGTTGTAAAACCAATCACTAATGAACTTCTAGCTTCAACAAATAGAAAATGCCAAATCAGTTGTCCAGTCGTTGCCCCCATTGCATTAGCCGTTTCAATAATATCTGGCCCTAATTCGGATAATGATTGCTCAACAAATCGTGCATAGAGTGCCATTGCTATTACCATTAACGGAAAAGAAGCAGCGATAGGGTCACCTGTCGCTCGTCCATATAATTGTCTAACCAATGGTTGCATTGCCACCACGAGTAGTAAAAATGGAAACGAACGTATCACATTGACAAACAAATTCAAAATACGATTTAACCAACGATTTGCTAATGGTCGTCCACTATCTGACAGATATAAATAAGTACCTAAAGGAATACCTAATAGTATCGCTGCAATGGTTGAAAACAGCATCATAACACTCGTCTGACCGAGCGAATGAATAATTTTCGGTGCAAAATCCACTACACGCTCAAGATAATGCGTCATACTGCAGTACCTCCTTAACATAATCACGATATGTACTAGAGCCCACCGATTCTGTCGAATTCGGCAAGGTAATCACTTCTAAAAGCTCTCCTTGCTCCATAATACCGACTCGCTGACACAATCCTTTTACCAATGAAAGTTGATGTGTGACAACTACCATTGTCATCGCATAACGTTGGTGTATCTGTTGCAATACTTGAATGACTTCAACTATCGTTTGTTCGTCTAATGCCGAAGTCGGCTCATCTAGCAACATCACTTTAGGATTACTAATCAATGCTCGTGCAATGCCAACTCGTTGCTTTTGACCACCAGATAATTGACTTGGATAGGCATGGCGTTTATCTAATAAACCTACCATTTCTAATACTTCTTCCAAATCCAATTGATTATCGTAATGATGTAATTTTAACGGCAACTGAATATTTTCTTCGACCGTTAGATTATTTAATAAATTAAATTGTTGGAAAACCATTGTAATATCCTTACGCACGTTTCTCAACGATACTTTTGATAATTGATGAATTCGCTGCTGATTAACAATCACTTCACCGCTATCAGGTGTTAATAAACCATTAATAAACCTCAATACAGTGGATTTTCCGGCACCACTTTGCCCAATCAATCCAAAAATTTCTGATGGCTGAATCGTTAGATGAAGTTGCTTGACTGCCTGCACTTCACCTTTATCTCCTTCAAACGCTTTTGAAACATTGACCAATTCAATCATCATATCACCTCAGATTCGACTTAAAATACATATTAGCTAATATACTGGCATTATAACAACTTACGCATTATTTTAAAAGCTATTTATCGTTAAAATAATACAGAAATTTATTAAATAGAAACAGTTTTGTTTGTGAATATATTTTCAATTATAACGTTTTCCTAGTACTTATCAGATTTATAAGAATAAATTTGTATGTGAATAGGCAATTATTTAAAATTGAAAATATAACAGAAATTGCACTCCTTGTATAACAGAAATACAAGGAGTGCAAGAGATTTTGAATTTTACATTTCGTTTGGTGCTTGAATACCAAGTAAATTCAAGGCATCTTTTAATACCATGGTTACAGCTTTCACTAACGCTAAGCGTGCCGGACGTTGTGCATCTTCATCTAAGATACGAGTATTACCATAATATTTATTAAATAATTGTGCTAATTGAACAGCATATTTAGCTACATACGACGGTTCATATTTTTCCATTGCAGACGCAATAACATTTGGATATTGATGAAGTTTCTTCACTACTTCCCAACTATAATCATCTTGCAAATCAAAGGCATCTGATACCACAATATCTTCACCAAATTTACGAATCAAACTCATCGCACGAGCATGTGTATATTGGACATATGGCCCTGTTTCTCCCTCAAATTGCACAATTTCTTCTAATTTGAAATCAAAACTATTCATACGGTCTGTTTTCAAATCATGGAAAATAACGGCACCAACCCCAACTTGACGTGCCACTTCTTCTTTGTTAGCAAGCGTTGGATTCTTCTCATCAATTTGTTTGTAAGCTAAAGCAATCGCATCATTCAATACTTGCTCTAATAAAATAATTTTACCTTTACGTGTTGAGAGCTTTTTACCGTCTAAAGTAATCAAACCAAATGGCACATGAATCATATCTTCTGCCCAATCACGTCCCATACGTTTCAATACAGCACGTAATTGCTTGAAGTGCCCTGACTGCTCATTTCCAACAACATAGACGTTTTTAGCAAAGTCATAAGTATTCTTACGATATTGTGCTGCTGCTAAGTCACGAGTCGCATATAATGTCGCTCCGTCTGATTTTTTAATCAATGCTGGTGGTAAATCTTCTTCGTCCAATTTGACAATCGTTGCCCCATTATCCACCGTTGTAATGCCTTTAGATTCTAATTCATCAATAATCGGTTGCATTTTATCATTGTAGAATGCTTCACCATTATATGAATCAAATTTAATGTCTAATAAGTCATATACTTTGGTAAATTCTTTCAATGATTCATCTTTAAACCATGTCCAAAGGCGAATCATTTCTGCGTCACCGTCTTCTAAGGCTTTAAATGCAGCACGTGCTTGTTCTTCTAGTTCTGGTTGTGTTTCTGCTTTTTCGTGGAAATCCACGTACAATTTCACTAATTCATTGACTGGGTCGGCTTCGATAACTGCATCATCACCCCATAATTTATAAGCAACGATTAATTTACCAAATTGCGTACCCCAATCGCCTAAGTGATTGATACGAACTGTTTGATAATTGGTTTTTTGTGCCAAATTCACAATCGCATTTCCAATGACCGTTGAACGTAAATGCCCCATTGACATTGGTTTAGCAATATTTGGAGATGACATATCGACTGTCATCACACGCTGATAACCCAAATCAACCGTTCCATAATCAGCTCCTTGATTAAACACTTCGCTGACAATTTCTTTAGCTACTTGTGCACGTTTTAAACGCACATTAATGTATGGTCCTACGGCTTCGATACTATCAAAGGCATCACTTTGCAATTGAGCTACTAACTCCTGTGCAATTTGTGGTGGTGCTTTACGCAACACACGTGCCAATGTAAAGACTGGAAAAGCTAAATCCCCCATTTTCGTATCTTTTGGCACTTCTATTAATTGTTTAATCTCATTTACAGATAAATGTTCTGCTAAGACAGAATGCAATTGTTCTGCTAATAATAATTGATAATCCATTTTTACTCTCCTTTATTCTCATTCCTTGGATTGACTTGGCAAAATGCCGTCATCATTGCTATTCAAACAAAAAAACTCTAACGATGCCTTGGTGTCCAAAACATCGTTAGAGGCGAATTCAATAATCGCGGTACCACTCTAATTCCATAATCTAATTGATTATGCTTATTATTGATAACGAAGTTCCCTCCGAATTAGAATAGTTAGTTCTAATTAAAACTGAAAGTGCGTTTCATCAATTCATTGTCGGCTGGCTCTCAACACCCCAGCTTGCTGTACTCAATATCCTTAATTACTCTCTTTCAGAGGTCTGTATCCAGAAACACTCGTTTCTTTCTGATTGCCGATCCCCTGTTACATTGTAACAAACCACATTTCCTTTGTCTACACTATCCTCGTGCTAAACGTTTACGAATATAAGACGAAGAAAATTCTACAATGATAATTAAGAAAATCAAGCCAATTAAAATCGAACCCACTTGATTCCAGCGATAAGAACTCATCGCAAAAATTAATGGGGCACCAATACCACCCGCTCCAACTAAACCTAAAGTAGTAGCGTCTCGTAAATTCATATCAAAACGGAAGATTAAAGTAGAGAGTAAACTTGAACCTAATTGTGGTAAAATGCCACAACGAATTTTCTCAAAAGTATTACAACCGGCTGCTTCCATTGCTTCTAAAATCGAAACATCTATATCATCAATCGTTTCATTAAATAATTTAGTTAACATTCCGATTGAAGTGACAGATAAAGTCATCAATCCGGCAAATGCACCCGGTCCTGTTACACGAATGAACATTAAACCATAAACAAAGTTTGGAATCGTCCGAATCGCAACTACGAACAATCGAACAATCAAAACAATCGGTGTTGGCATAATTTTTTGTGATGCTAAGAATGCAATTGGTAAGGAAATCACTGCTCCTACTAAAGTCCCTAAAAAAGCAATCGCAATCGTTTCAAGCAGTAAATACGGAACCGACTGTGTCGTTAAATTAAACAACAAGGACGTATCAGGCGTAAAGATACCTGTTAAAATATTAGTTGCAATAGTATTCCCATTTTTTGTCATGGAAACTTGATTGACCGTTGTAGACGACCATAGAATCACCACAACAATAAAAATAGCCCACGCATATTGTCGCCAACGGCTGCGATCTTTTTTCTCATACATTTCATTAATACGTTCGATCATAAACAGCCTCCTAAGTTAATCTCTTGCGTAAATAACCACTTGTCAATTCAATAATGGCTACTGTCACAAACAGACAGAGCAAAATCATACCGACATTGGCATATTCACGCCATGATAAGTTCTCGTTCAAAATAATTCCTAAACCACCAGCTCCAACATACCCTAAAATAGCAGCATGACGGACATTTCCCTCAAATGTATATAAACTCGCTGATAAATAAGACGGTAACACTTGTGGCTGAATAGCTGCGACAAAACTTTGCAATTTAGTTGCTCCTAAGGCTTCCATTGCTTCATAAGGGAGCATATCCACCGTTTCAATCAACTCATATAATTGTTTTCCGATAAATGAAAACGTGAAAATCGCAATCGCAACAGTTCCGGCAAAAGTCCCCAAACCAAAGATATACGTTAAAATCAAAGCCGTTACTAAGGTTGGCATCGTCCGAATTAAGCTCAATAAAAACTTCATAGTACCTGATAACCAACGATTATGTGTTAAGTTAATCGACGCAATCATTGAAAATGGAATCGCAAGGAATGCACCAATTAGTGTTCCTAAAATCGACATTTTAATCGTGTCAAATAATGGGCCAATAACTGAATTAAAAAATTTCCAATTAGGTGGTGTCATTTTAGATAAAATAACGAAAAATTGTTTACCACGCTTAGCTAGAACAGACGGGTCAAATCCTGTTAACTGAACTGAATAATAAAATGCAATTAACACTAAAATAAAAATAAAAGGTGCAATTGAACGACTTTTATTAACAGTTTTCCCATTTGGTAGCGTCATAACTTTCGGTGGTAATAGACGGTCTACTAATCTCTTTTCCATTAGTTACCACCCATTTCCTCAGTCTTACCTTTGTAAATAAGATTTAGAATTTCCGGAGTTACATTTTCTGACGGCCCGTCATATACAACTTCTCCGTCACGAATCCCGATAATACGGTCACAAAAATCCAATGCTAATTCCACATGGTGAATATTGATTAATACCGTAATGTTATCATCACGATTAATACGTTGAAAATCTTGCATAACCACATTCGCAGTCACTGGGTCTAAGGCTGCAACCGGTTCGTCTGCTAAAATAATTTGTGGATTTTGCGTAAGTGTACGTGCCAACGCAACACGTTGTTGTTGTCCACCTGATAATTGATCAACACGCATATAGGCTTTATCTAAAATTCCTACTCGGTCTAATGATTCTAACGCTTTTAATTCTTCTTCTTTTTTATAATATCCTAATAAAACACGCCAAAATGGAATATCCGGAACTAACGCATTTAATACATTGGTAATAACTTTTGCACGTGTCACTAAATTAAAGGATTGAAAAATCATACCAATTTGACGACGGAACTTGCGTAGGCTATCCCCTTTTAATTCGTTGACCTCTACGCCATTTACAGTTAATACACCCTCACTGATTGGGTGCATTTTATTGATTGTACGAATCAATGTCGATTTACCGGCCCCTGATAAACCAATAATACCGACAAATTCTCCTTGCTCAATCGTTAAATTAATATCCTTTAAAGCGACTACCCCATTGTCATATCGCTTAAAGACGTGCTTGAATTCAATCATTCTCGAACCTCGTTTCTTTATTTCACTCATACTATTGTACCGAATATCTATTCATTTAAAAAGACTAATGATTCAATTTTTATCGTGACTTCTACTGAATGTTCGTCTTATTTTCGCAACATATTGTGCGTTTCTTGCCCAGTAAGTGCCGTTACTACTTTCAATAAATCTACACCCAAACTTGACTTGACTAACACAATATCCTCTGCTAATAAATCATCTTTTAACGTGTCAATTACACGCTCATATGAGTCACGCTCATAGAAAAGATTTTCCGGTGCATAAATTGCACATAACTCATCATATAAAGCTGCCATTTCCACACCGAATAAATAAACACGATTAATTTTTTCAGGGTCTAAGGCTGTATGTAAGCCACGATGTAAAGCCTCACTTTCACTACCTAATTCTCTTACATCACCTAATACAGCAATTTTACGGCGATTTTGAGCCACTGGTAAATTCGATAATGTATTCAAAATGGCACGCATCGACGTAGGACTTGCATTGTAAGCGTCATTTAACAAATCAGCTCCATTTAATGCTTTCAACCATTCCAAACGATGTGCTGTCAATTTAAATTGAGCTAATTGAAAAATTGCTTGTTCCATTGGAATATTCAAATGTTGGGCGATTGTCAAAGCAATCAAAGCATTAGATACATTATATGCTCCGATAACTGGAATCGAACTCACTACATTGTCATCAACATTCGTTTTAAAATAAGTTTTATTTTGTTCTTCTACTAAATCATACGCATAGACATCATATGCTGCATCAAAACCAAAACTTTTCGTTTTAAAAGTGGATTTCTTTTCTTGTAACAAATTCTGAATAATCGGCTCATTACCTGGATAAACAAATAATCCTTCCGGTGCTAGACCTTCTAAAATTTCCATTTTTGCCCGTCCAATGCCTTCACGTGAACCTAAAAATTCTAAGTGACTCTCACCGATTAAAGTAATCGCTGCAATATCCGGTTCAGCAATTCGACTTAATTCGGCAATTTCTCCAAAACCGCTCATTCCCATTTCAGCTACGCAGACTTGCGTTTCTTCCGGCATTTTTAATAAAGTATATGGCAAGCCAATTTCATTATTATAATTACCTTGCGTTTTATGGACATGGTATTTAGCTGATAATGTAGTAGCTGTCATATCTTTAGTAGTTGTTTTACCATTACTACCTGTTATCCCAATGACAATCGGATTGATGACATGACGGTAAAAGTTAGCTAAATCTTGTAATGCCTTTAAAGTATCATCAACTAATACTACAGCAATCTGATCGCTAGGTGCTAAATGTTCCGGTTGTGACCACAATGTTGCCACAGCCCCATTATCAATCGCTTGCTTAACATATTGATGACCGTCACTTGCCCCTTGAAGTGGCACAAACAATGTTCCCGGCGTTACTTTTCGTGAATCAAATTCGACATTACAAATGCTAATCGTTCGATCTTTAGCCGTATAATCAATTGCATGGGTATGTTTCACCACGTCCATTAATTTTATAGGTTTCATTTTCTCTCCTCGCATTCTCGTTTACATTAAGAGATTCCGTAAACTTTGACTCACAAACTCTACGGAATCATTATCATTAAATACGCTCAGCTGTTAATAATTGCTTAGCCTCAAATTGTTTCAATGCTAATTGCAATAATTCTTCCACTAAATCACGTGTTTCTAACCCTGTATGTTTCCATAATACTGGATACATACTATACGGTGTAAATCCTGGCATTGTATTAATTTCATTGATATAAATATCATTATTGGCTGTTACAAAAAAGTCTACACGTGACAAACCACGTCCATTAATTGCACGATATGCTGTTAAAGCATAGGATTGAATTTTTTGTGCCACTGCATCTGGAATATTAGCTGGAATTTGCATCGTTACGGAATTATTTAAATATTTATTTTCATAATCATAAAATGCTACTTCTTTAACTAATTGTCCCACCACGCTGACGTGGGCATCATCATTTCCTAAAACTGCCACTTCTACTTCTTCAGCAATAATACCTTGTTCCACTACGATACGGTGGTCATAGACTAACGCTTTTTCTACAGCTGCACGCAAAGCATCGCTATTTTCGACACGACTAATTCCCACACTTGACCCCATATTCGCTGGCTTAACAAACATCGGGTATAATAGATTACCCTCACATTTTTGCACAATTGCCTCTTGCTCGCTCAACCACGCTTGACGGTCAAATGCCTCAAACGGTACTTGTGGCAACCCTACTTGATTGAAAATATATTTGCTGACAATCTTATCCATTCCAGCAGCACTGGCAATCACACCAGCTCCCACATACGGCATACCCAGTACTTCTAAGAAACCTTGAATCGTTCCGTCTTCACCATTTGGCCCATGTAATACTGGAAAGACAATCGCATCTGGTTCATAAATAAAGCCCGGCTGAATTTGAACTCCTTTAGACGCTTGTTCGGGTTGTTCTGACCATTGTGGTTCTTGAGCAAGCTCTAAAATCAATTGTTGCGACGCTTTTAATGGTTCTGTCAATGGTGCACCCTTAATCCATACGCCGTCACGACGAATAAAGATTGGTTGTACCTCATAATAATGATACATAATTTGCTGCGTAATATTAAACGCCGAAATAATGGATACATCATGTTCTGCACTTTGTCCACCATATAATAAAATAATTTTCATTGTTTTTTCCTCCAAATAATAACTAGATTATTCTTGCATTACTATTTCCCAAGTTTGATTCGTCAGCGAATAACTTAAATGACCGATTGCATCTGTAAGTGGCTGATTAACGGTAATAAAAGTTAATTCATCTTCAATAATATAAAGCGGAACAATCCAATGTTGCTGCTCTAAATATGCTTGAACCACATCAACTTTAAGCCCCCTTGAAAATAACGGTGCTAATCGTTGAGCAATCTCTTCCGGCACCGGCGATACAGTTGACTTTTTACTGAAAATGGATTTAGTTTCATTCACTAATTGTTGCACTTGCTCTTGCATTACCCGTTGAAATCGAGGATAAAAATGCGTCACATGACGATAATAAGTTTTAACAAGCCCATTTGGTAGTACCAAATACACATAATTATTTTGCAACTTGTAAAAAAAGGCTGAACGCAATGTTTGATTAGCATGAAATAAATAAAGTATTTCAGCAATTTCATTCCCCGTTAATTGATGCATCAACGCAACTGATTCAAAATCAATCCAGTTAGACATTCGAACATTTTGATTTTGACAATAAGCCATATACTCTAACACTTCTTGCTTACCACGCAAAATTTTAAAATTGGTACGCATGTCAAAATGCCCAAAAGCCGTTGGTGCTTGTGCTAAAATAATGTTTTCTGGTATAAATTTCGTTTCAAAATCTTCAGTTCTAAAATTAATACCACGTGTCATTATATGACTTGTTACCGTATCATGATGAATATACAAATTAACACGCATTTTTATGAACATCCTCCTCTCTCATTAATTCCCACAGACACTTCTATTTTACTCTGTTTTGATATAAAGATAAAGTAGTTACCCCTTATTTTCCCACAATGATATTTTAATTTGGTCTATTCAGATTGGCTTACCGTCCACTTCGTAAAATCCCTTTGTGCATGAATATTTTTCTCTAGTATTTCAAACCAAAACACTCGCACTATATATTATTTTAGCTAACTTTGGCGAGCTCATTTCTTTCGTTATCTTTCAGTAATGTTTTTGTTACATAATCGTAACTATTTTTTTGTTATATTTTAAGTAAACAGAGTATAAATAAAGTAGTGAGTCTAGTATGATGAACCAATGAAACTTTTATAAAGGAGAAATAATAACCATGAAACTTAAATTAACCTCTCTACTCGCTGTATGCAGTCTTTTCTTAGTGACATCACAGTCAACACCACTGATTTCAGCTGAAGAATCAGCTAGCTATCGTTACCACAATGTAGTCTCAGAAAAAAATGCAACAGAACTTCAAAAAGCCTTAGAAGAACAAGGTGTGCCTACTGAAAACTGGAAAAATTTAACCCCATTTATCGACCAATACCAAGAATCAAATAAAGATTACGAAAAAGTCGCTGAAGACTGGACAACTATGGATATCGGAAAAGATGCTTTCACCTTTACAACAACAATGGATATTAAAGAATACGAAGAACGTCTAAGTCATTTTCCAAAAGATTTAAACTGCCGACAAACAGCATTCCTACTCTTACGTTCACTCGTTACTTATGATAAAGATAAATTAGAAAAACTACCTGTACACGATGAATTTAAATCCTTATCAGAATATAAAGAGGGATTAACAGAAGAAGAAGGGCAACTTTATAGTCTACTCTTTAATGACAATTCAGCTTACAAATCAATTGCTGATTTAACTAAAGCATGGAAAGACGCAGGTGTTAAATTCTCAGACAAACTACGTCTTTTATCAGCAGTACAAAATGTTGAAGGCTCCGTTATTAGTATGCATGTTGGGTTAGTGTTTGAAAAAGACGGCAAAGTATATTTCTTTGAAAAAATGGATCCAACTCTACCATACCGTCTAAGCGAGTTCAATTCTTGGGCAGACTTAAAAGAACATCTATTAACTGGACGTTTCCAATTATTCGCTGAACAAATTGCTTTACTTGTAAATGACCAAGAAATATCTGAATTAACTAAAATGAATTAATAAAACTAAACAAGGACTGCGTTCTGTTCAATCCAGAGCCAGTCCTTTTGTTGATAAAAAATAGTGTCAGCAATTACTCACTGACACTACTGATTCGATTAAAATTTAACTTGTGGTACTTGACGTGCTTCTTCTGGTGTTTCTAAATAAGCCATTGGGAAGAACCCATGCACACCAGCTACGATATTGTTCGGTACTACTTGAATTTTAGTATTGTATTGATTAATACTTGAATTGTACAACATACGAGCTTTCGCTATTTTATCTTCAGTATCTGTTAAACTGCGTTGCAATTCCGTAAAATTAGTGTTTGCTTTTAAATCCGGATAAGCTTCAGCAACAGCTAATAAACGAGATAATGTACCTGATAATGCATTGGATGCTGCGTTAATTTGTTCCGGAGATGCGTTAGCAATATCAATCAATTGTTGACGTGCTTTAATCACTGCATCTAATGTTTCTTTCTCATGAGCTGCATATCCTTTTACTGTTTCAACTAAGTTTGGAATTAAATCATTTCGTCTTTGTAATTGAACGTCAATTTGACTGAAACTCTCCTGTGCCCAGTTGCGTGTTTTAACTAAACCATTGTAAATACCAAACCATACTAATAATCCCACAGCAATAATTGCTACAATAATTAATAATGTCATAATGGTCATCCTCTCTAAAGTTACTAACTCTATTATACTGAAAACTGATGAAAATGTCATTTAATAACCCAATGCGCTAATAATCGGCACAAAAACACTTCAGCCTTTTTATAATATCACTCTATTCTTGTACGTCATCTCGCAGCATGACTTCTTCACTCGGTGGAGCTTGAATATCGAATTGCTTACCGTAATCTAAAAATGCCATAATCAAATCAACCATACCGTCTTCACGTTGTAAATTCACCTTAATTGCTGTCAAGAGATAAGTGTTCTTATCAAAAGCAAATTGAATTTCTGGTTTTTGACTTAAGAAACCCTCAATCGCAGCAGGTGATGTGTAGTCATGTAACAGAGATTCCAATAATGCCGGACTAGACTGCCCTTGTTTCACTCGTTCTGAAATCATTTGACTGAATGCCGTACTAAATTCTTCGGCATTAATATCTTCTTTTAATGAGAAAATAAATACTTCTTCTGTTTCAGTAAAATCAGTGAATTGCTCAATAAAGGCGATTTCTTTTTCTGATAATGGCATCGCACTTTGGAACGAATCTTTCGGTACATACGACTCACGGTACTCATTAAAATTATCCGTTACCAAATGCCATTGATTAAACACATCTGAAAAATACAGAGCATTATCTTTTAATAACAATTCAACACTAGCACCCGCACTCACTAACTCTGCCTGAAATGTAAATTGGGGATTATCCGAATAATTCAGTTGAGTTCCCCAATCTGTAATCTCTTCTTTACCAGAAAACTCCGTTTGCGTCAGTGTACTTTCTATGGCAAAATTTTGATATTGATGCATATCTGTATTCACAATCGCCTCTAATACAGAATGTGCAGTATTTTCTTGTGCCATTACAGGAACTGCATTTGGTCTTACCAACAAAACAGATGACATGAGTACTAACTTTTTCAACATTATATTACTTCCTCTCCAAAACCAATCATAATAAATTTAATATACTCTGATTTCACGTTACATGCAACATTTATCGCAATATATAACTAGTCAAAAAAGTGCCAGCAATAAGCCCTAATTCTTATTGCCAACACTCAATCCTTATTTCTTCTGTTTTAATACAAGTGCCGTATAAGGTTCAATTAAGAAATGATCAATCATACCAGTCGTGTAATTATCACTTAAATGCACTTGTCCGTCTACTAATTTCATAATATAGTCGCCATATTCCAAACCATAAGCCAATGTATTTTCTTGAGCATTGAAAACAACAATCAATCGCTCTGTTTCATTTGAATACTCAATCGCAACCATTTGATAAGATGCATGTAAAATTTTCATAGTACGTTGGATTTCTTCATAAGTTTTCAAACGGAACATCGGCTCTGCTTTACGCAACGCAATTAAGCCTCGAACAAGATGTACTGTATGCTCGTAATTTTCTTGACGCAACCAGTCTAGCTGATTAATATGATTCGGTTGATTATAACTATCACGCACACCATATTTAGTCCGCAAAAATTCTTGCCCTGCATGAATAAATGGCACACCTTGACTCAATAGAATGATAGAAGTCGCTAATTCATGACGACGAATAATCGTATCACGATCCAAATGTGGGTCAGCTGTCACTAATCGGTCATACAATGTATAATTATCATGTGCCTCCACATATTGAATCACTTGTCCTGGATCTAAAAAGTGGTCAAGCCCCAATCCAGCCATGACATTACCGGCTACTTGATTTTCTGTATACCAAGCACCATTAATAAAACCACGAGTATGAGGATCAAAATCATTTCCTTTTAATGCTTCACGTAAACTATCATTGAATTGTCCAATTCGTTCCATACGTTTCGCTTGATGATGACTTGCTTTCTTCTCGAATGGCAATTCTGTCATCAAATCCCAGCCCTCACCAAACATTAAAATGCTTGGGTCAATAGCATCTAATGCCTGACGCACTTCGTTCATTGTTTCAACATCGTGAATACCCATTAAGTCAAAACGAAAACCGTCAATATGATATTCTTTCGCCCAATAAGTCACGCTATCTACAATATATTTTCGCATCATTGCACGTTCAGACGCAGTATCATTCCCAACACCTGTTCCATTTGAAAGTTGACCACTCTCCGTATGACGGAAGAAATATCCTGGTACTGTTCGATGAAAACTATGATTTTCAACTTCAAACACATGATTATACACCACATCCATAATAATTCGAATGCCAGCATCATGAAACGCTTGAATCATTTGTTTCATTTCTTTAATTCGCACAAATGGATCATACGCATTCGTCGAGTAACTTCCCTCCGGTGCATTATAATTTAACGGATCGTAACCCCAATTATATTGAGTTGGGTCTTCCCCTGTTTCATCAACCGATGCAAAATCAAACATCGGTAAAAATTCCACATGAGTGACACCTAGTTGTTTAATATAATCAATACCTGTACTTGACCCCAATGGATTTTTCGTTCCTGTTTCAATCGCACCTAAAAATTTACCACGTTTTTTGACACCACTATTATTATCTGCCGTAAAATCACGCACATGTAATTCATAAATAACAGCATCAGTCGGCGCAGAAAATGGCGCCATACGCTCACCCCAGCCCTCTGGATTCGTACGTGCTAAATCCACGACTACTGAACGTTTACCATTCACCGTTACTGCCTTTGAATACGGGTCGACTGAACGGCGATTACTTCCGTCTTCAAATGTCACTTCGTAACGATAGGTCATGCCATGACAATCACCGTCCACCTTAATCATCCAAACAGCAGCTTCTTCCTTAAACATCATACGCTTTTCTTTTACTGGCGCATAATAATCTTCATAAATTACTAACTCAACCGTCTTAGCTGTCGGTGCCCAAAGACGAAATTCTGTCTGTTCTGTTGTGTATAATGCCCCTAATTCTCCTTCAAAATGCAATTCTTCTATCTCTGCAATTTTAGGATTTAACTTAAATGTCCGAGTTTGCGGTTCTGGCCGATACTCGTCCAATGCAAGTGCCTTATAACGTTTCACCCTATCACTCCTTTATTCTACAAGCTGAAATGACATCCACTGCACTCCATGCTCGTTGTCACACTTTATTTTTATAATGTTGTCAATTCTAACTGAACTGGACAATGGTCTGAGCCAATCACTTCCGGCAAAATCGTTGCCGACTCCATTAAATCAATCATCTGATTAGCGATAATAAAATAGTCAATTCTCCACCCAATATTTCGTTCCCGAGCTTTATTCATGTAACTCCACCACGTATACGCACCTGTAACTTCTGGGTTCAAATATCTAAAACTATCCGTAAACCCTGCATTTAAAACAGCCGTCATTTTTTCACGCTCTTCAATCGTAAAACCTGCATTACGTTGATTACTTTGAGGATTCGCCAAATCAATCGCTTGATGTGCCACATTTAAATCACCACAAAACACAACCGGCTTCACCTGATTTAATTGCTGGATATACGCTAAAAAATCATCTTCCCATTGCTGACGATACGCTAATCTCGATAAATCTCGCTTAGCATTAGGTGTGTACACCGTCACTAAATAACAATGTTCAAGCTCTAATGTAATCACACGTCCCTCTTGATCATGGGTTTCAATACCAATTCCGTACGCTACACTTAATGGTGGAATTTTTGTTAATATCGCTGTTCCCGAATAGCCTTTTTTTACAGCCGAAGACCAATAAGCAGAGTAGCCCAATGCTTGAAAATCAAATTCTACTTGTTCAGCCTGTGCCTTTGTTTCTTGTAAACATAGAATATCTGGATTATGTTCGGATAACAGACTTTGTAATGCCTCTTTATTTAAAACAGACCTTATTCCATTAACATTCCACGAGATTAATTTAATACTCATATTTCCTCCATGATTAATACTTTATTGTATGATGAAGATTCCACCCTATTCTATCATAAACAATGCTAGAATAACTAGCTTCCTTGACATTTTTAGTGTTTCATCAACTAAATTCACAATGGCATTACCAATTCGTCATCAATTGTTCAAATACTTCTCCCATTTCATGTTGAATGGTCAACACATCTGAGCGATAAATCGGTACAGACGTCTGATTGACGACAATCATTTTCTCTCCATTAAAATAATTGACTAAACCTGCTGCCGGATAAACTACTAAAGAAGTCCCAGCAATTATCAGCAAATCGGCTGCTGCGATAGCATTTATGGCTGCATTTAACACTGATTCATCTAATGATTCTTCATAAAGGACAACTTCTGGTTTAACAATAGCACCCTCTCTGCTACAGCGTGGAATGCCATTTTGGTCGAGTATTAAATCAACTAAAGAATAGGATTGACCACACTCTGTACAAGTATTACGCCACACTGAGCCATGTAATTCCAGCACATTCGTACTACCAGCTTGTTGATGCAGTCCGTCAATATTTTGCGTCACAACCACTACTTCTTTACCCAATGTTTCAAGCCATTTAGCAAATTGATGTGCCACATTCGGTTTCGCATGGCGATGAACTAATTTATCAAAGTAAAATTCAAAAAATATTTTGGGAAAACGATGATAAAAGGAATGCGATACAATTTGTTCCGGTGCATAATGATAACCCTGTTCAGCTACAAACAAACCTTTTGCCGAACGAAAATCAGGAATACCACTATTCGTTGACACACCAGCTCCGCTAAAAAAGACAATTCTTGCACTACTTTGAATTAACGCCTGCATTGCTTTAAGATTTTCTAGCATAATAACCCCTCCAAGATTATAGTATAGCAGAACAACATGGTGTGAGCGAGAGTGCTCTGGCTTTCCTTACACTTTCCAAAAAGCCCTCCGCCAAAACGGCAAAGAGCTTTAATCTTTTAACATTAAGACTGGTTCTATAACCAATCCGAGAAACTTTGAGTAACACGTTGAATATATTGTGCATCAATCACTTCAACTGTCGTTTGGTCAATTGCCTCTTGAACCAAACTTTCAATATCTAATGCTTTTTCCATTTCTTCTACACGCTCTAATTTCGGTTTCGTACGTGGAGAAGACGGTGCAAAGACAGTACAACAATCTTCATACGGTTCATTACTAATATCATACGTTCCGATTTGTTCTGCTTGCTGAATGATTTCTGTTTTATCTACTGCAATTAGCGGACGCAAAATCGGTGTCGTTGTTACCGCATTAATCGCATGCATACTGCTCAATGTTTGACTAGCTACTTGTCCGAGTGATTCACCTGTTACGATTGCTTGACCATGACGTTTTTCTAATAAGCCGTCCATAATACGCAACATCATGCGTCGCATAACAGTCATCGAATAATCATCTGGAATTTGTTCTTTAATTGCTTCTTGTATCTTTGTAAATGGAACATTTAAAAATTGAATTGGCATCGCATATTTTGCCAATACAGCCGTTAATCTTTTCGTCTTATCCAATGCTTGGGGGCTTGTATATGGTGGGCTACTAAAATGTACTGCCTCAATTTCCAAGCCACGCTTAATCATTTGGTAGCCAGCAATCGGTGAATCAAAACCACCCGACAACATCAATAAACCTTTGCCACTTGACCCATAAGGTAAACCGCCTAAGCCAGTATACGAAGTCAAACTTAAATTTACCCCTGTATTTTGATGAATACTTATCGTCAATTTATGCTTCGCATGTCGTAAATCAACATTTAGCATTGGAAATGTTGCACCAATTGTAAAGCCAACCTCACGTTGTAAGCTCATCGTATCATACTCAAATGACTTATCCGAACGCTTTACCACAACACGATAAGTGTCACCCTCTTGTAGATTAATTTGTTCAAATAATTCAATCGCTTTTGCTTTAATCGTATCGATTTCTTTTTCAACTCGGTGCACCGGCTCAAAACGAGAAATACCCGGTATCGTTTTTAAAATGTCTACAATCTCTTCCATTGGTGTCGTTTCCCATGTCAAATGCATGAAATCATGATTAGCAACAATTTTAATCCGTTCTAAATGTTTCGTTTGCTGACGAATATGCTCTCCTAAACGATTTTGAAATGATTTACGATTTCGACCTTTTGTTGATAATTCACCATAGTGAATAACGATTTGTTGCATACAATAATTCCTTTCTATTTAAATTGCTCTGAAACTTTTTTGATTGCATCAAGTAGTGCTATCACATCGGCTTGTGTTGTTGTACTTGCCATACTAATACGAATTGCAGAAGTCGACACCTTATCTGGCACAGACATCGCAGCTAAAGTATGGTGTTGTTGATGTTTACGGCTAGAACATGCACTTGTAGTAGATACCATTACTTGTTGCGACTCAAAGGCATGAACCAATACTTCTCCAGGGATTGTTGGGAAAGCAGCACAAATAATGTGTTCGCTAGCACTCTCTTTAGCAAAGACAATCCAATTGTGTTTTTCTAACACACTGATAATTTGTTGACGATAGTCAGCTAAGCGTAATTTAACTTCATCCTGCATTTCAACTGCTAAACGTAATGCTTTTGCAGTAGCCACAATACTCGCAAGATTCTCTGTACTACTGCGTAATCCAGACTCTTGACCACCACCATACAAAATTGGCTGACTGCTGACACGCTGTTTTAACATCAAAATACCTGTGCCACGACTTGCATGAAATTTATGCCCAGATAAAGTAATAGCATCAATACGCTTCAAGGTCAATAAATCAAATTGAGTAGTGACTGCTTGAACACCGTCTACATGCCAAATAATTTGCGGATACTGCTGCAATAATGCTGCCATTTCAACAAGGGGTTGCACGCTTCCAACTTCATTATTAACTGCCATTGAAGAAATTAATAATACCTTAGCATCTAACAACTGCTCAAAGGCAAGTATATCAATACTTCCATTTACTTGAACTGGAATGAATTGAACATCAAATCCTTGTTCTTGTAGCAAACTAATTTGTTCAGAAACTGACGGATGTTCAATCGCTGATATTAAGATACGATTTGCATCAGGTCGCATTTTATGAAGTGCTGGTACAACAGACTGTAATACCCAATTATTCGCTTCCGTTCCACTAGAAGTAAAATACACTTCTTTTGCCTGAACCTTTAAGAGTGCTGCCACTTGTTCACGTGCTTGCGTTAATAATTTTTGTGCTGTTACCCCTAAAGCATGGATACTCGACGGATTCGCAAAACATTGCATGGCAACTTGTTGATATGTTTCTAAAACAGACGCATTCGGTTGCGTTGTAGCACTATTATCAAAATAATACATCTAGCACTTACTCCTTACTTATTTTTATATAAAAGGCAACGGGATTGGTTCGTTAACACCCAATCCCGTTTAGTATTAATAAATACGATTTTGCTTTTCTTTATGATACATACGACGTACTTGTGTTGGTGCTTCTTGGTCAACACGACGCAATGCTTTTTCGATTACCGCTAAACTTTCTTGATAACGAAATTCTTTATGGAATAGATATTGAGCTTCAGTAATAGCTGCATCTACGTCAGCATGATCATATCGGAATCGATTACTATGCTGAATCATATACTCCGTCAACATCGCATCATCCACAGTTTCATCTGTCAATTCTTCTAATTTATTCAAATTTTCAATCAATGCAGATTCCATTGCTTCAACTTCACGAATATCAACACGCACTCGATTAAGATGTTTTGCCAATTCTTCAATTTGATCTGTTACTTTATAGAACAAGCTATAATACGATTCATGTAAACCTGGTAAATGATGTTTTTCAACTTTTCGTTTCAAGTTACGCAAATCCATTTCATATAAATCAAGATTTTGCTTCACTTCTTTTTCTTTGACATTCATTTTAGCCAATCCGTCAACTAATTCAATTTGTTTTTCTTCAATTTCATCAGCATGTTTCTTAATTTTTTTCAAACTTGATTCAATATTAGAATAAATCGCATTACCGTCTTCAATTGTCTGATGTAAATCTGCAAAACGTGTCATCTCAATACGCACTCGCTCTGCTAATTGACTTACTTGTTCAATTTCATTTTGATGTAAAATATAGCTTTGAGCAATACGGTCTACTTCAATGCCAGAATAACGAATATTTTCAGATACTTGACTCAATTGATTCGCCAATTGATTAATATGACGGTCAACATATTCCTTCGCTATAATTTCAGATTCCATTACATCGTACAAGGAATTGATTTCACGTTCTGCTTTATCCATAAGCGTACGAGCTTCTTCTAAATTCGCATTTTTAATATTATTTTTGGCCTCATCTAATTTTTCTTGAACAGCATCAATTCCCTCAAGAATCTGAACCTCACCAAAATTAAACTGACTGTCGACCATTCGTTGATAACCGTCACGTAAATCTTCGATTGAATCTTCATAGGTACTCTTGATTTGATTATACATCGCTGGAATCTTTTCTAAAATTTCTTCCAAACTTGACATATCAGATTCAATTAAAGTTAACATTTCACGTGCCTCTAAATGATCCCCTGATGTTGTCAATTCATTATACTTTGTAAAATTCAATTCAATATACTGTAAATTCTTCTCTAATGTTTCAATCGCAGGGCCATAGTCAAAGCTATGATTTAACACACTTTTGCGTGCCGTATGATAGCGTTCAAGCAATTTTTCATGTTGCTCTGAATTTTCTGTATCAACTTGTAGTAACTCTTGTAAAGCAACATTCAATGCTTGCACTTGGGCTTCTGTCTCATCTAACATTTCACTCGCTTCATCCATAATACGTTTTGCTCTAAAAATATTCATTTGTTCAGCGAATTGCTCTGCGCCAACAATTGCTGATTCAATTTCACTGAATTGGTAATTAGTAATCGTCTGCCAGTTAGCCACAAGCGATTCATACTTTCGCTTCATTTGACCCGATAATTCCATGTTCTTCAAGGTAAATAATTGGTCTGGAATCGGCACAGCCATTACTCGATTCTTTCGTTCTTCTAATTCATTAATTGCGTCCTTGCGCTGTCTACCTAAATAAAAATAGATACCGTAGCCAATTAGCACAAGAATGACAATAATAAATAATATATCTGAAAATCTCAACGTCATTCGCTCCTCTATTCCCAAAATTACTGTATAAAATTTTTTATATAAATGCACAGTCTATCTACTAGATTATAGCACTTAAACTGTGAGAATAAAAGAATAAACCACATAAAAATTAGCTTTTCAATCGAAATATTTTGTGAATTTCTTTCATTTTTTGCATTCTAATTGACTGCCCTTACTTTTCACCACGATTTTGAATCGCAACTTCAATCATTAATTTTTGAAATGGCCATTGCGTTAAACGAATGGCACCATATTCATTGGTTGCTAGATAAGGAATATGGTGCTGTTCCAACCGTTTAAGTACAGCTGGATGAGGATGCCCATATCGATTATTCACTCCCGCAGAAATGAGTGCGAGTTGTGGTTCCAACTGCATTAACAGAGCTTCTGACGTACTCGATTGACTACCATGATGAGCTGTTTTTAATAAAGTTGCTGATAAATATGGCTCTTGCCTTAATAATTTTTGTTCTGCCTCCACTGAAATATCCCCTAAATTCAATAATTGATGCGGACCTAATTGAATGGAACTGATAATCGATGCATCATTTGTTTTTTTCGGATTTAAATAGATTTCTGGTGTATTAATCACACGATGAAATTGTGTCGCTGTTTTCAATTGCTGCCCTGGTGATAAAATAAGCACCTTAGTTTTTTGGGAAATCACACGTTCAATTTCTTGCCAAATTGGCTGCCCTCGTGTATGTTCCGTTATCAGAATTTGATGAATCGGAATGGCTTGTGCTAGTGCTGCTAAATTACCGATATGGTCAATATCTGCATGCGTAATCACTACTCCCTCAAGGGCACGAATACCTAATGCTTTTAAAGCCGGAATAATCGTTTTATCTGCATAATGTGAATCAATACCAGATGTACTATCGCCACTCCAAGTCGCTCTACCACCTGTATCAATTAACCACGCTCTATGTGTTGCAATTTGTCTAACTAATAATGCGTCACCCTGTCCCACATCTAACACAATCGCTTGTGGCACTAATGAAATATTGGCTAAACAACAGCAAACAGCGTAACTTACAATCGTTAATAAAAAACGATGTGAGTGTTGACTCAGCCACAAACTCGCACTACCCCATAACCACAATTGCCACATAACCGATAATGTTCCCATGATAACAATTGGTTGCTTTACTAATACCACGGCAGCTAATGGTTGCAAACAATGCTCTAACCATAATAGTAAATTAAGTGCGTTGGGAATAAACGACAAGATAGTTAATATCATGACACAAGCAGTCAAAATCTTCATAAGCCCTTTACCAATTAACCAACCCCAAATAAACTGCAATGGATACCACACACCAGATTGTCCAATTGTCAGCGGAAGTGAAAATAATAAGCAAATAGTCGACATTTCCCACTCTGGTAAATTTTTAGGCATTAAAATAAGTAAATAACTCATTAAAAAACTTAACTGAAAACTCATCGATAAAGCTAAATAAGGCTGATACCATAAAAGACAAATTGTTAGTAAACTTAATCTATCTAAGCGCTGTACCGGTAATATTTTGGCAAAGATTAACATTCCTACACTGCGTACTACACCAATTGGGAAACCTGTAATATAAGTATATGCCAATAACAATGCAATAACAAAATAATCTACATATTCCACCCAAACTCCACATCGCCGTAATAAGTACTTTAATCGTTGCCCTAACCAAGTAACATGTAAACCCGACAAAGCAAATAGATGAATCACACCTAATTCAATAAAATATTGTTTCGATTTCCGAAAGTGAGTAGACTGAATATTCCAAAATATTTTATTATACAAACTAAACAGATAACTCATATTCAAACGTTTAAAATGCGCTAATATAATAAAACGCCAATGACTTAATTTCGCTTCTAACGACTGTATTGGCTGCTTTTTCAATACGGATTCAATATGTAGCTGATAATGAACACCTTGACTCACTAAATATTTTCGATAGTCAAATACTCCAAAATTACGTGCTTGTTCCGGCTTTTCAATTTCACCTTGAACTTGCCATATCATCGGGTATGATTGCGTCTCTTCTTTCCAGTCCCATGAAATAATTTCAACCGGCAACTTTTTATGATTCAACAATAAATTTCCACGTCCAGTTAAATGGCCATTCTCAATTTCAATATGATTGGGATTCACTTCAACAAGCCATACTCCATGATTACTTGACAAATTCGGTATTTGTACTGCTCGCCAAGCCAAAAAACAGCTTATAATACTCAAAGTAATCATCATAATTTTTACAGCATTGCCAAAATAGCACATACGAAATAATAAAAACATGGCTGCCAGCCACCAAAACCACTGCCCAGTCAAGACAATCTGACAAGTAATCAATACCGTCATCGCACCAAAAATAAAATGATGATGTAATGCTTTCATGGTCCCACCGAAATATAATCTTGCAACTGTTGAAAAGTTTTTTCACCGATACCACTGACATTAGTTAAATCATGTATATCTTGAAACGAACCATTTTCTTGTCGATATTGTATAATCGCCTCAGCCTTTTTCTGGCCAATTCCAGGTAAAGTTTGCAATTGTGAACTATCAGCTTGATTAATATTGATTTTGTCAGTAGTTTCTGAATTAGGTAGACTTGCTAGCATTTGCGTTGATAGTACCGTATCACCCGTAACATCTTCATAACTGGGAACATATATCATCATTTGATCCGTCAATAATTGTGCTTGATTTAATTGCGAATCGGCTGCTTCCGGCAGTAAACCACCAGCTTGTTCAATCACGTCCATGACCCGACTTCCTTGGGGCAAACGATACACGCCTGGAACTTTTACAGCCCCTTTTATATCAACATAAATATCAGTCAAAATTTCCGTACTGACATCACTGTCCATTTCAGTAACTTGTTGCGTGGTATCACTCATTTCAGAATGCCAGTCAATTGTTTGAGGAGTCGCCATTTGATGATAAATAAACCCTGTCAATAAAACAATAACACCTACTAATACTCCCTTATGTTTCTGCCACATCTTCGATACACCTACTTTCTATTCTTTACGATAAATACACGATTAAACACTAAATCATTTGTACTCGTAAGAATAAAAAATACTGAATAGTAAAAAGACTAGGCAAAAAATCCATTACTTGCCTAGTCCGTCAATTGTATTTAACCCTTTCTCTTATGAAGAGAAAATGCTTTAAAAAATAACAGTATCGATAAAATTATTAGCCCTTTACCAATGGTTCGAACAAAAGGCAATGCTTTAAAAAAATCAAATGTTACAAATAGTATTCCTAATACCAACGACAAATAAAAATATCTTGAAACTTTTGTCATCATGCAATACTCCCTTTACAACTTCACTCTCTTATCAAATAATAACATTATTTGTATCTAAAAATTTTAATGCATCATAAATAATCCATTCAGAGAAAATATAAACCCACCCTATTCAAAAAAACTCCTATGATTTTAAATATCCATAAGAGTTTTTCATATCAATTCAAATTATTTTGTCGAATTTCTTTCCACGATTTTATATGGTAACAATACATGACGTTCGTCAATTTCTTCATTTGCCATAATCTTAGTCAATAGACGCATCGCAACAGCACCTAAATCATACAATGGTAATTGAATTGAAGTTAATTTAGGACGCACGATTGAACAGTAAATTGAGTTATGGCTCGTAATGATTTCAAAATCATCAGGAACTGAAATATTTCTATCTTGCAATTCATTTAACAACGCAACAGCTGCTTCATCATTCGCAACAATTGCTGCTGTTGCTTCAGTTGCATGAATATGACTATATAATGTTTCACCAGAATTAATATTAAACTCACCTTGAATAATTAACTCATCATCTGTTTTAACACCTTTTGCAGCATAAGCATCTTTGTATCCTGGCACATAATGATAACGATTGATTTCATGATGTTCTGGCCCTGTAATTAACGCAATTCTTTCATGACGATTCAATAAACTTTCAGTCGCCTCACGAATCGCATCCATGTAACGAATATTTACAGTTGAAAAATCATCGCCCTCAGCCACTGTCCCAGCCAAGACAACCGGTGTATTCGTACGTTTAATTTCACGACGCAATGGTGCCTCAATCGAGTTACCTAAATAAATAATTCCGTCAACTTGTTTAGCTAATAATGTATTAAATACTTGCACTTCTTTTTCTGGATTTTCATCCGAATTTGCTAAGATAATATTATATTTATACATTACAGCAATATCATCAATACCACGTGCTAACGATGCAAAAAATACATTTGATACACTTGGAATAATGACACCGACAGTTGTTGTTCGTTTGCTAGCTAAACCACGTGCTACGGCATTTGGTCGATAATCCAAACGTTGAATGACATCATTAACTTTTTTTCTAGTCGCTGGTTTTACATTTGGATTTCCATTCACCACTCGAGAAACTGTTGCCATTGAAACGCCTGCTTCTCTAGCAACATCATAAATTGTAATTGTTTGCTTTTCCATAAGCATTTCGCCCCTAATTAGTTTATTTTTTATATAGTTTAAATGTAACATAATTTTTTTATGATTGCAAGCGTTTTATTTGCATAAATGCTCTCATTTAACAACATTACTATGAAAACATGTTGGGTTTTTCCAATCATTTACTTTCTGAAAAAGTATCTGTTTCAGATGTTCTACTCCACTTAATAAAAGCAACTCAAATCGCAATATAAGTATCACGTTTTGAGCTGCATCATATTAATTATTACAAATAATCAGTAATGTTTTACGCATTGTTTACTGCGTCCTTAGCATCTTCAACTTTTTCGTTTACTTTATCGACAACTTCTTCTGCTGCCTCTTTCGATTTATCGGCAACTTCTTTTATTTCGACTACTACATCTTCTGCTTCGTCTTTCGCTTTGTCAGCGACTTCTTCTGCTTCTTTTGTCACTTTATTAGCAACTTCTTCTAAAGAATCTTTGGCATTACTTAATGCTTTTTTACTTTCTTCTTTAATTTCATCAAATTTAGTGCTTAAAGTTTCAACTTGCATCTTAACATTTAATTTGATGTCATCTGAAACTTCTGTCGCTGTTTCAGCTGCTGCATCATATAATTCTACACCTTTTTCAATGGCTAAATCTTTATAATCTTTTGCTCTATCTAATAAATTATCCATTTCGTTTGAGAAATCTTTACGTAAATCTTCACCTGCTTTTGGTGCATATAATAAGGCAGTAATACCTGCTACAGCTGCACCAAAAATTGCACCTAATAAAAAGCCACCATTATTTTGTTTTTTCATCGTTTTCACTCCTCCTACTAACTTTTATTATCGATTAATTGTAATTTCACCAGCAGTTTTTGATGTCTCACGTTCTGCAAGGGCGTATAATTCACGCTCTAATTCACTCATTGGGTCAGTTGCTGTCACCACTGTTTCCACTTCAGGTGCTACAACTTCATTTGAATTTGGACTTGCAGTGACAAAATCTTTTGCTTTTGATAAATTACGTGTTGTTTTAAATAATCGTTGTACACGAGACGGTCTACGCTTACCAATACCACTAATTAAATTAGTTGCTGTATCCTTAGCCGATACATTAATTTCAGAAACTGTTTCACCTAACTCACCAATGGCACCAAACAATGGATCGGTTTTTGCTAATTTCCCATTTACATCATCCATTAAACTATTGGTCTTATTAAGTAAAGCTTCCACTTCAATTGAAAGACTGTCAACATCTTTCGTCACGACATCAATTGTTGTGTTCACTCGTTGAATCGTTAATTGCAAATCAGATAATAACTTGGGTAATTTCCCCAATGATAAGCACACGACCACAACTAACGCTGCAAATGCAATAGCAGCAATTAAAGCAGCTACTCCTCCTAAAGTCATGGTTATATCACGCTCCTGTTCAAAAATTTGTTACTTTTACTATACCATGCGTTGTCTGCTTTTGACAAATGTTTCGCTTATTCTAGCTCTATTAGGCTATTCATACAATTGCATTTATTGCAAAAAATTCGTAAAATATTCAATAGACAAACTCTAAAGGGGTCACTATTTTGAATCAATCAGATAAATGGACTCTAAACTTTATACAACATTTTTTACTCGATAATAGTGAAAAACTTCTTTATATCATCATGCAATTAGGTAGCACCATTATGTTATTTATCGCATTAAAATTTTTCATTGACCGTCTGTTTGATACGGCTATCAAAAATAAATTACGCTATACAGCACCACAACGAATTTCTACTATTACTACTGTACTTAAAAATGCCGTAAATTATTTACTCTATTTCTTTTTATTTTATGCCATTCTATCAATACTAGGTTTTCCTGTTGGTACGCTTGTAGCCAGTGCCGGAATTGCTGGGGTTGCCTTTGGTATGGGGGCTAAAGAATTTGTAACAGATGTCATCAATGGTATTTTTATTATTTTTGAGGGGCATTTTGATATTGGCGAAGTCATTGAACTGCCCTCACAGCAAATTATTGGCATTATTCAACATATCGGAATTCGCTCAACAACAATTAAAGGATTTAATGGAAATCTCTATTATATTCCTAATCGTATCTTAAAAATCGTCAATAATTTAAGTCGCAGCGACCGAAGTGTTAACATTGACATTCCTTTACATTCGACCGAAAATTTAGCTGAAATTGAAACCATTATTGCACAGGAAACAACTCTCATACAACAACAGTACGCTGAGTATCTAACTAGTGAGCCTGTTATTTTAGGTTTAATTCCTACTCGTTATCACACCTTTGACTATCGCATTATTTTTTCAATCAAAAACAGTGACTATACTCGGCTTTCCAGTCAATTTTACAGTCAGTATTTTAAAGCCTTACCCCCACAAGAATTCAAAAAGCAGCTAGACCAATAACGTCTTGCTGCTTTTTAATATTGTTTAATTTAAATGAAACATTAATACACCTGCTGCTACTGCTACGTTTAAAGACTCAACACGTGTCGACATTGGAATAAAGACAGACACATCGGATTGTTCAATCCATTGTTGTGCCACTCCTTGTCCCTCATTGCCGACAATAATAGCAGCTCGTTCAACTTGTGAAAAGTCAGTATACGGCTGAGCGGTCTGATGTAAGGCAGTAGCTAATATTGTAAATTGTTGCTGTTTCAACATGGAAATTGCCGTCCCCACTGACATGGACAGAACAGGCAAATGCCACAGAGAACCTTGTGTTGCTCGTAAAACTTTATCATTGTACAAATCAACCGTACCCTCACCCAAGATAACAGCATCATAATTTGCTGCATCAGCAGTCCGAATGATAGTCCCTAAATTACCTGGATCTTGCACTGCATCGACAATCAAAACACGACGCATTGTTTCCGGTAACTGAGATGACGACACCATATCAACAATCGCAAATACGCCTTGTGATTGTTGCGTTTGACTGAGTACATCAACACAATGCTCGGCTAATAATACCATATCTTGACAAACTGATTGCCACTGTTCAATATTATGGGTTTGATAATATTGTTCCGACATTATAATCGTTCGTATCGGCACTTTGGATTTTACAGCCTCTTCTACTAAATGCTCTCCCTCAACCAAATACGCTTGTGCTTTTTTTCTACCTTTACTCGTCAGTAACTTATGCCACTCTTTTAGTTGGCTATTTTGTTTTGAAGTAATCTGTTTCATCGTCTTAACGTGTCAAACGGTAAATGGCTTCAGCATAAATAGCAGTTGCACGTAATAAATCATCAATTGCTAAAAATTCATTCGCTTGATGCATTGTGTCAATTGAATCTGGGAATAATGCACCGAATGCGACACCACGTGGCATCAAACGTCCGTATGTTCCACCACCGATTGTCATTTCATGCCCCTCTAAACCAGTTTGACTTTCATATACATCTAATAATGTTGATACTAGCGGGTCATTTGCTGGTACATAATGAGGTTCTTTCGATTCACCCACTGCTAAATCAAAGTCATAATGACTTAATTTTTTAGCAAAACGTTCACCCATTGTTTCTGGTGTAGTTCCCTCTGGGAAACGGAAATTCAAAATAATGCTACCACCTTTTTCAGCATCATAAGATACGATTCCCACGTTCATGCTGACATTACCCATTACTTCGTGATGATGTGCTACCCCTACTTTTTCTGCTATGAAGTCTTCATGCAATTCAGTCGCCAACAATGTAATAAAATCATCAGCTGCATGATTGTCAAAAGCAAACTCCACTAAAAAGCGTGCCAAGTAAGTCGCTGCATTACGACCTTTTTCCGGTGTTGAACCATGTGCAGCTTTACCAACTAAAGTGAACACACCCTCGTCACCATTCAACTCAACATTTCCTTTTAAGTCATGTTCATTTAAAAAGTCTGCATATAATGCTGCAATACTTGGGTTCAACCCTTTTACAGTCGCCGTTACATCTTGAATAACCATATTTTCACGTAAGCCACCCTCAAATGAAACTAACTGTTGTTCACCAGCTTGTGCTTTAGGTGCTAGGGATAAAGTGAAACTCACATTCCCTTTTTCGCCATTAATAATTGGAAATACAGCATCTGGTGAGAATCCAAAATCAGGCATTTCAGCATGTTGGAAATAATAATCCATACATTGCCAACCACTCTCTTCATCTGTACCCACAATTAAATGCACACGTTGATTAAATTCATAACCTAATTCACGCAATAATTTAATAGCAAAATAAGCTGCCACTGTCGGCCCTTTATCATCACTTGAACCACGTGCATAAATACGATTGTCCTTAATGACTGGTTCAAACGGGTCTGTTTCCCAACCTGTACCGACTGGCACAACATCAACGTGCCCTAAAATACCTAATAGTTGCTCGCCTGACCCTACTTCGATACGTCCTGCCCAAGGCCCAAATTGTTTTGTTTCAAATCCGTCTTCTTGAGCCATTTTCATAAATTCTTCTAAAGCAGCTTTTGGCCCTGGCCCAACCGGAGCCTCTGCTGTTGCTTTGTCATCTTCTCTTACAGAAGGGACACGTAATAATCGAAATAAATCTGAGAACAACTGTTCTTTGCGTTGTTCTACTTCTGCTAACCAATTTACCATTGAATTTCCTCCTTTAAATCAAATCTTGTTTGCTTATTCCGGCTCCCACGAGCTGAAATGACGTCCACTTCGCAAAGCTCTTGAAGTGCTCATGCACTTCTTCAACCTTTGCTCCAGTGATTCATTTCAAAACGCTCGTTGTCGCACTATATTTTACTGCAAGCCGTATGGCTCTAAACTTTGGCGTTCTTGTTCATTTAATTGGCGAAATTCGCCTACTGCTAAATCTTCTGGCAATACGAGTGGCCCCATAGATAAACGATGCAGACGAACTACTGTACAACCCACTTTCTCAAACATACGTTTCACTTGATGAAATTTACCCTCTTGAATTTCAACTTCTATTCTTGATTGATTGGTTTGTGGATTGACGTATAATACTTCCAATTTGGCAGGAAGTGTCGTAAAATCATCTAAATTTAACCCTTTAGCAAACTTAACAACCATTTCTTCCGTCACAATCCCGTCAATTTCAGCGTAATAACGCTTTGAAACATGGCGTTTAGGTGACAACAATTGGTGCGATAATTGCCCATTATTCGTCAATAATAACAAACCCGTCGTATCAATATCTAATCTTCCTACTGGAAATAATTTTAAATGTGCAAACTCAGGGCCTATCCAATCAATAACCGTTTCATGATAATCATCTTCTGTCGCACTAATAATGCCCTCCGGTTTATTCAGCAATAGATAACTAAATGCCTCATAATGAATAATTTCACCGTCAACTTTTACAACATCAGTCTGCTCATTAATGGAGATGACCTTTTTGACTACACTATCATTGACCGTTATCCAGCCCTTACTCAATAACTGCTTTACTTCCTTACGACTACCAAATCCAGTATGAGCTAAAAATTTATCTAATCTCATTTTAGAACAATCTCAACTTTTCTTGTAATGTTTGGTATTTATTACCGATAACTAGTGATAATTTACCAAATAATGCCAATACACCACCATATACCATTGCCGCAAACAATACAATCACGATAATTTTGATGAATGTAAACAATCGTCCTACTGGCCCGAATAATGCATTCAGTGATATATTCCAAAAACCAGCCGATAATGCCATTAAAACTGATGCTGTAAAGATAATAACCGTATCCGGCAACATCGCTTTAAAATCCAATGAAACTAATTGATGAATCTTCCATAACATTAAGCAACTCGTCACTAAAAAGGCTACTAATGTCGAAGCGAGTGCACCATGTGCATGGAATAAAGCAACCAATGGGAATTGTAGCACCACTTTAACCAATAGACCTATGAATAAATATTTAATCGCTAAACGACGATAATTCATTGACTGTAAAATGGTTGATAGCACCGTATAAGCACCTAAAATAATACTTAAATAAGATGCTGTTACCAATAATCCTGGCCCTTGTTCACTACCATTGGCATAAAACAATTGATACATATTATCTGCGATACTCGCCATTCCTAATGCAGCTGGCAACATAAAAATTAAAAATACAATTGAGATTCTTTCAATTAATTGTGCCGTTTTCTTCACTTCGGCATTGGCATATAGACTTGTAATCAATGGAATCGAAGACAGTGACATACCGATTGCGACTGAAATAACAATCATAATCAACTTGTCGACATCATGACTCATTGTTCCATACATCACTTTAATATCACTTGATAAAATAATCGTTGTCGTTTCTAAGATTTGTCTAAATGAGAATAAATCAACCATTTGTGCAATAATGATACCTGAACCAAGTAAGATAAATGGTACACTATCCACTAATAATAATTTCATACTCGTTTTAAAATCAAGTTCTGTCGTATCTTCTGAACGTTCAAATAGTATTTGAATCAGTGGACGACGTTTCAAGTAAACAATCACTAAATAAAGAAGTGATAATAAAGCACCGATAAACGCTGCAAATGTTGAATGAGCTACGGCTGACGTCACATTACCAGATAATAGTTGCATAATCGCATAAGTAGCTACCAATAAGTAGACCACTCGAGCTATCTGTTCTAAAATCTGCGATACTGCTGTTGGCACCATATCACCAAACCCTTGGAAATAACCTCGCAATAAGCTCATTACCGGTAAAATTAACAGTGCCGGTGCAAGCGAACGAATAACAACAATAGCAGCCTCCGGTGTATCGGTTGCCGAATTATACGCAATAAATGGTGCAGACAAGAATAATAGCAGTGCCGAGATTAAACCTGTGACTCCCATAACCATTAAACTATTTTTGAATAATTTGTCAGCAACTTTATATTCTTTACGTGCATTATAATATGCCATTTGCTTAGCAATTGCACTTGGAAAACCAGCCGTAGAAATCGCTAAAAAGAGTGAATACGGACGATACCCTACACTATAAAGTGCATTGGCATTGGTAAATTCTGCTCCTAACCATGTCGCCCAAGGAATAACATAGAGTGCACCTAAAATACGTGAAATTAAGTTACCCACTGTTAACCAAGCTGTTCCTTTAACAAATGAAACTTGTTCTTCTGCTAATTCTTCTATTTGAATATCATCATGCCCTAGTACCTCATCCAATACTTTATCCGTTAAAATCGGCTCTTCAAAATATTGAGTGGATTCTGTTACTTGTGCACTCAATTCGTCAACAATAGCCGAATCTTCATTATCTAGCGAAATCTCTTCAATCTGCGTATCATCTGTATCTTCTACTGGTAATTCATTCACATTCTCTTGAAAATCAGCTATCTCTAGTTCTTCTTGTTGTGAAACTTCTTCCACCAATGGTTCAATGTCTTGCACCGATTCTTCCGGTACTAATTCAGTATCAACAGTAATTACTGGTTCTTCCGACATTTCCAATACTTCAGTGTCTTCCTCAGCCATTTCAGCATGAGATTGTGTTTTATCTTTAAGCTCTGTAATTTTGGATTTGACTTGCTCAGACGCTTTACTGAACCATTGCCCCACATTAATTCGTGGTTTTCTTTGCTCTTGTTTAACACTCGCTGCTTTAGCTGTTCTCGATAATATTGGCTCTTCTTCCACCATTTCATTGGCATAATTTTCTTCACTATCAAACTGATTATACGATTCTAAGTCTTCTAATTCATATTCATCATAGACCGGTTCGTATAACTCGTCCATTTTTCGTGATAAAAATTCTTTTTTAGCTCTAGCTTTTTCTTCTAGTTCACGCTTTTTTTGTTCCTTTTCTTGTCGCAATTCATTACTTTTCGATTGATATAAAAAAGGATTCGTTTCTTCTTTTATCTCACTTTCTACCTGTACGACTTCATCTTCGACAACATCTAACTCAGCTGACGGCGATATTTTGCGTGGCATAATATCCAATTGTTCCACTGTCTCACCTGATAAATCCATCTCCCCTCGATGTAAGTCACGAGAGAAGTAATCATCATCAATCGGTTGCTTATTCGGTTGACGCAAACGTCTTAATTCGTCTTGCGTAAATTGAATTGTTTCATCTAAGTCATACGAAGTCTTACGCTTATCCGACATAAATAATACTCCTTCCTCTAATAGTATTAACCTTTAACACCTATTGCGGTAATCAATAACAATAGGTGTTGCACTCTAACAATAGATTAAAATTAATTCGCTACAATATTAACTAAACGATTTGGTACTGCAATAACTTTGCGTACTGTTTTACCTGCAATCGCTTCTTGTACGGCAGCTTGTGCTAATGCTTCTTGTTCCAACGCGTCTGGAGTTAAGTCCATTGCCACAACTAATTTTTGCTTTAATTTACCATTGACTTGAATTACAATTTCAACCGTATCTTCAACTGTTAAACTTTCATCATACGTTGGCCAAGCAGCACGTTGAATACTTTCCGTTTCACCTAAGATTTGCCAAATCTCTTCCATTAAATGCGGAGCCAATGGTGCCAATAATTGAACAAAACCTTTCGCATATTCCAATGGCATCACTGCTTGGTCTTTGGCTGCATTTAAGAAAATCATCATTTGTGAAATCGCCGTATTGAAATGTAATTGCTCATAATCTTCGGTTACTTTTTTCACTGTTTGATGATATACACGCGTCAACGCATCATTCGCTTCTGCTTTAACAGTTTCTTTCAATTTACCAGTTGTCTCATCGATAAATAAACGCCATACACGTTCTAAGAAACGACGACTACCCTCAAGCCCTTTTTCACTCCAAGCGATTGATGCGTCCAAAGGCCCCATAAACATTTCATAAACACGTAACGTATCCGCACCGTATTGTGCTACAACATCATCTGGATTGACAACATTACCTTTAGATTTCGACATTTTTTCATTGTTAGAACCTAAAATCATCCCTTGGTTGAACAAGCGTTGGAATGGTTCTTTCGTCTTAACAATACCTAAATCATATAAAAACTTATGCCAGAAACGTGCATATAGAAGATGTAATACAGCATGCTCTGCTCCACCAATATACAAATCAACTGGTAACCATTCTTCTAATTTTTCAGGCGACGCAATTGCTTCGGTATTATTTGGGTCAATATAGCGTAGGAAGTACCATGAACTACCAGCCCATTGTGGCATTGTATGTGTTTCACGCTTACCTTTTTTACCTGTTTCTGGGTCAACAACATTTACCCACTCTTCAATTTTTGCTAATGGCGACTCACCTGTTCCACTCGGCTTAATTTCATCAGTTTTTGGTAACATTACCGGTAATTGTTCTTCCGGTACTAATGTCGTCGTACCGTCTTCCCAATGAATAATCGGAATAGGTTCTCCCCAATAGCGTTGACGAGAGAATAACCAGTCACGTAGACGGTAATTAACTTGAGCCTGTCCAATACCATTTTCAGCTAGCCATTCATTCATTTTTTTGATAGCCTCTTCTTTATTCAAGCCGTCTAAAAATCGAGAATTAATATGTGCACCGTCACCAGTAAATGGTAAGTCACCACCCTCTACTACACGATTAATTGGCAATTCATATTTTGTTGCGAACTCGAAATCACGCTCATCATGTGCAGGAACACCCATGACACAACCTGTTCCGTAAGAATTTAATACATAATCAGCAACCCAAATTGGAATTGGCTCATGCGTCGCCGGATTAATCGCATACGCACCAGTAAAGACACCTGATTTATCTTTATTAAGCGATGTACGCTCCATATCGCTCTTTAATTCGACTGCTTTCACATAAGCATCAACTACCTCACGATGACTCTCAGGCACAATGGTTTTCAACAACTCGTGCTCAGGAGCTAAAACAGTATATGACGCACCGAACAATGTATCTGGGCGTGTCGTATATACTTGAAATGATGCGTCACTTTCTTGTACCTTGAACGTAACCATAGCACCCTCTGATTTACCAATCCAGTTACGTTGCATTGCCTTAACACTTTCAGGCCAATCCAATTCTTCCAAATCTTCTAGTAAACGTTCCGCATAAGCCGTAATTTTTAATACCCACTGACGCATTGGACGACGATAAACTGGGTGTCCACCACGTTCACTAACACCGTCAATAACTTCTTCATTGGCTAAAACAGTTCCTAAAGCAGGACACCAGTTTACTGATACTTCTTCTTCGTATGCCAAACCACGTTTGTACAATTCAGAGAAAATCCATTGTGTCCATTTATAATATTGTGGGTCTGTCGTATTAATTTCACGCTCCCAATCATAGCTGAAACCAAGCGATTTAATTTGACGCTTAAAGTTTGCGATATTTTCTGCTGTAAATTCAGCTGGGTCATTTCCTGTGTCCAAAGCATATTGTTCAGCAGGTAAACCAAAAGCATCCCACCCCATTGGATGTAAAACATCATAACCTTGAGCACGTTTCATACGGCTAATCGCATCGGTTGCTGTATAACCCTCAGGATGCCCTACGTGTAGTCCTTGTCCTGAAGGATAAGGGAACATGTCTAAAGCATAAAACTTCGGATGTCCCTGCCTATCTTGTGTCTTAAATGTTTGATCCTTATCCCAAAATTCTTGCCATTTTTTCTCAATAATTCGATGTTGATACGTCATATTTTTTACTCCTATTCTCTAAAAATATCAAAACACCCTACAACAAAAAGAATTCACTTTCTGTCATAGGGTGCAATTAGCACGGTACCACCTATTTTTCATTAATGCTTATCTATTAGCGATAATCATTAACCTCTCATCTTTAACGCAGATTGATACGGTTTGCCTTACTTTATCTTTTCAAACAAACATCGATTAGATGAGTTCACTTGCTAAGCAGACTTATTTACACCAACCATAAGCTCTCTATACTGCATCACAACTTACTAATTCTAACCTTAGATTCTCTATTATTACGCTGAAAATTCAATAACTTTCATACACTTGATTATGCCATAAAATGATAAAAAAAACAAATGTTTCTTCTATAAGCTCTCAAAGAACTGCCTTTAGGAAGCCAGTAAAGTGGCAACTAATCAATCAGCTACCTTGAATTCGAATAACATGTGTTATATAATAAAAACATAATAGGAGCTGGACGGCTATCCAGCTCCAGCGTAGAACCGTTAAAAAGACGGTGACTCCGTAAGATAGAATTTAATCCGTCCGACCTTGTCAAAGTGGGGGACGGATTATTTTTTGTTGTCTTTGAAGATTTTATAGCACAAACTAATCAAAGCGATAATAAAACTACTAAAGCTAAGTATCGTTTATACAACTTCAAATGCAGTCAAAATAGGCTCCCTCCTTTCCGGTAGATTTTGATGAAATGCCCATAGGCATCACCTCTCTTTCGGTGTTAGGAGCCACCGTCTTCACTTTTCTACATAGATTATTTTATCATAAAAATCCCCTGTTTAGAATTATCATGTTTATAAATTTCGTAAATTTTTGTAAATTTGATTTGATTGCTACCTAAATTCCCACTTACTTGAATTTACTCTTTTTATACTATATAATAAAAACATAAAAGGAGCTGGATTGCAGTCCAACTCCAGCGTAGAACCGTTAAAAAGACGGTGACTCGTCTTGTGAATTTAATCCGTCCGACTCGTCAAAAGTGGGGACGGATTATTTTTTGTTCTCTTTGAAGATTTTATAGCACAAACTAATCAAAGCGATAATAAAACTACTAAAGCTAAGAATTGTTTGTACAACTTCAAATGCAGTCAAAATAGGCTCCCTCCTTTCCGGTAGATTTTGATGAAATGCCCATAGGCATCACCTCTCTTTCGGTGTTAGGAGCCACCGTCTTCACTTTTCTACAATTAATATTGTATCATAAAAATTCACTATTTAAAATTGGCTTGTTTACTGATTTTTTCAACCGCCTTGAATTCGAACAACATGTGGTATATAATAAAAACATAATAGGAGCTGGACGGCTATCCAGCTCCAGCGTAGAACCGTTAAAAAGACGGTGGCTCGTCAGATGATTTAATCCGTCCAACTATGCCAAAAGTGGGGACGGATTATTTTTTTGTTCTCTTTGAAGATTTTATAGCACAAACTAATCAAAGCGATAATAAAACTACTAAAGCTAAGTATCGTTTGTACAACTTCAAATGCAGTCAAAATAGGCTCCCTCCTTTCCGGTAGATTTTGATGAAATGCCCATAGGCATCACCTCTCTTTCGGTTGCAGGAGCCACCGTCTTCACTTTTCTACAATTAATATTGTATCATAAAAATTCACTATTTAAAATTGGCATGTTTACTGATTTTTTCAACCACCTTGAATTCGAACAACATGTGGTATATAATAAAAACATAAAAGGAGCTAGACTGCAATCCAGCTCCAGCGTAGAACCGTTAAAAAGACGGTGGCTCGTCAGATGATTTAATCCGTCCAACTATGCCAAAAGTGGGGACGGATTATTTTTTGTTATCTTTGAAGATTTTATAGCACAAACTAATCAAAGCAATAATAAAACTACTAAAGCTAAGTATCGTTTGTACAACTTCAAATGCAGTCAAAATAGGCTCCCTCCTTTCCGGTAGATTTTGATGAAATGCCCATAGGCATCACCTCTCTTTCGGTTGCAGGAGCCACCGTCTTCACTTTTCTACAATTAATATTGTATCATAAAAATTCACTATTTAAAATTGGCATGTTTACTGATTTTTTCAACCGCCTTGAATTCGAACAACATGTGGTATATAATAAAAACATAAAAGGAGCTGGGTTGCAGCCCAGCTCCAGCGTAGAACCGTTAAAAAGACGGTGGCTCGTATTTTGGATTTAATCCGTCCTACTTTGCCAAAGTGGGGGACGGATTATTTTTTGTTGTCTTTGAAGATTTTATAGCACAAACTAATCAAAGCAATAATAAAACTACTAAAGCTAAGAATTGTTTGTACAACTTCAAATGCAGTCAAAATAGGCTCCCTCCTTTCCGGTAGATTTTGATGAAATGCCCATAGGCATCACCTCTCTTTCGGTGTTAGGAGCCACCGTCTTCACTTTTCTACAATTAATATTGTATCATAAAAAATCCACTATTTATAATTGGTATGTTTATAGTTTTCGTACAGTTTTTTTTGAGACTGATCTTTAAAAATCAACTATTTACCTTTGACATTTTTATGTTATCATATAAGTAAATATTATTTTAGAAAGAGGCGATTTCAATGATGTTGATTATCTTAATAGGTATACTAATAATTATTGCTTGGATAAATTTTCGTATCTATAAACGAAATGTCGACGCTGAGATGCACGGAGCAGGTAAAAACTGGTTCTTACAACGTGTTCCCTTTTCGAGAGCTACAAGAGATAATCGTGATGAATCAGGCGCCCGAAATAAAATGCAATATGATCCAGAAGCAGATTATGAAAATGTTGAACTCTTTTACCATAAACCTAGTGCTAAAAAATAAATAACAAAATCCCCCATTCGATATGAACTAACATTCAATCGATTGGGGGATTAATGTTTTCTACTGCTGCGATGAAGTTTCTGATTCTTCTGTGACAACAGGTTGGTCATATTGTTTTAAGTTCCACTCTTCCATCATATCAATTAATTTTTGAGCATATCCAGGGTCAGTAGCATATCCAGCACTTTGTAATCCTTTCGCCTGCGCTTCAGGGGTTGTACCATTTTTCACTGCTGCATAAAAATCTTTATCCCAACTCGTGCCATTAACCAATAATAGGGCATGAGCCTCCATTGATGCTCCCCAACTCTGATAAACTTTAAACCGTTGTTTCACTTCAATCCACTTATTGTCAACATACTCTGACGTCATCAAATCTACACCGTCTGGGTCATGCTCATCTGTCTTAACTCCAAACAAATTATAATATTTATCCGACAACAAACTTTGTCCGAACTCCGATTCCAACATCGCTTGCGACATCGACACACTTGCAAAAATACCGTACTGACGTTGCAAACGCTGTGCCACAGGAGCAATCGTATCAACAAATTTTCTTCTTACTTCATAATCACCTGACACAGCCGGACTCTCATAGTCATTGCGTTCAGTTCGTTGCAATTGATAGATAAATAAAAAACCTAACAATAAAATAACGATTATCGCAAAGGAAATAACACCTAACTTTTCAAAAAAGACTTTCTTGAATTGTTGAAAGTTTTTTACTTTATTTTTCTTAGGCGTTCGACGCCTCACCGTTTTTTTCTTTCTAACTGGTTTCTTTTTTGTTATTTTTTTAGCCACCACTTTGTACTCACATCTCTATTCTTGTTTTAATTTTTCACTTTCTTGATTAACCGAGTCAACAACTGAATTTCAACTGCTTCAATTAGTTGCCGAATTATTCCTAGTAATCGCATTTCAATAAATTTTATTGTCAAATATCACTCACTTATTGCTCACGATTATACACTTTTTAAGTGATACTGTAAAATATTTGGTTTACTGCTACTGCCTATTTAATCTTATTCTCTTCTAGTATACTGCATTTTACAAAAAAATGGAGAAAATAGTTAAAAAGCGGTATAATAAATATACAATTTTTCAACAGATAACTGAGAGGAGTGAGCATTCATGTCAATCCCCCCAATAAAAATCGGCTGGCGAACAATAAAAACCGTTGTTGCCGTTATGATAACCTTATTATTATACGAATGGTTGCACCGACAACCAGCAGCATTAGCAGCACTCGCCTGTGTTTTCACCTTGAGAAACGATGTACCAACTAGTATCAAATTCGGACGCTTTCGAGTCTTCGGTAATTCCGTTGGAGCTATTATTGCTGGGCTTGTTGTACAATTAGAATTACTACTAGGCATTGGCAATCATTACATTCATATTTTCACTGTTTCATTCGGTGTCATGTTAATTATTGTCATTTGTAATCAATTTAATCATAGTCAAAGTATTGTTAATGCATCTGCCACTTATTTTGTGGTATTACTGACCATTTCGCACCATGACCTTATCTGGTACACCGTCAACCGAGTGCTCGATGCCTTTATCGGTGCTACGATTGCCGTTACGGTCAACCGTTTATTACCAGGACCATTTGATAATGAATCTTCTGCAAATTAAATAAGCAGCATACGCTCAAACCATTTGAACGTATGCTGCTTTTCGTGCTATATGCCCCTAAAATTACTCAGTAAATTCGTAATAGTACAAGCCGTCTGCACCTTGTGTCCAACGAACTGGACGGTAGTAACCACCTGCTTCATCCCAAATAGAATCGGCAAATCCGTCACCATCGTTATCTGCACCATAACGACTTTGTACTGGTTCGGCAGCTGGAGCAGCTGGTGCTTCTTGATTTTCTTGAACTGCCACTGTTGTTTCTTCCGATTCTGGAGCTGGAGTTGGCTCAGAATCTGTTATTTCCTTATTACCTGTTCTTAAAAACTGAACGATTCGATTAATCACTGAAGATATTTCCTTAACAGTTGTTTCAGATACTTTATCAACACTTGCGACAATAATATAGTTACCTTCTTCTGTTTCCACAATGGCACTATAACTTTGTACATTATTATCCGTATCAGTTGAGGCAATTTCATAACGTCTTGTGACACCTTCAATATCGGCTGGATATTTTTCTGTAACTGGTGTTTGTAAAATCCATTCTTTTAACTGTGCGTCAGCTGTTTCACTTACTAATTTATTTTCTGCAAATAAGTTCAACAAGCTTAACACATCTTGTGTATTTGTTACAACACCTGATACATGACCATTTTCATCAGTATTCAATAAATTCGTTACTTTTGTTGCGAAATATTGATTTTCTGACAACCAAACATTAAACGCATTTGGGCCACCTGTTTCTTGAATTAAATGATTCATCGCTGTCACATCTTGTTGAATCACTGCTTTAATCATTTCTTCAACCGTTAATGTTTCATTTTCTTCCATTAAGGCAACACCAGTTGTTTCATCTTTTGCTTTTAAAGCATTTAAAATCGTCACTGAATCGTCTAACTTCAACTCACCTTTATCAACTGCTTCCATTACACGATTTAAAATAAACCAGCTAAATAAGTAAGAATTTTCAGCCGATTTATCAGCATGAACAAATGGCGTTTTTTCTCCAACTTTAGTAATGGCAGCTGAAATATTTTCTTGTGAGCCGATGACTTCATTCAAGAAATCAAAGCGTTCTTTATCAACCATCACTTCTGGTAATGTTACTGGAATTTTTTCATCAATCAGTAATTCTTCTGAGCGTAAATAAAGCGTCTGTTCACGTTCATTGGCTGCTACTGATTCAATCGCCGGATTGTTGAAACTAATTGTAAATTTATTGCCTTCTTGCAATAATGAGTAATTTTCAATCGGTTTTTCAGTATCATTCGATACAACACCCAATTCTAATTGATTTCGGTCAACGGTTGTAGAATCATTCGCTAACTCCATAACAATTTTCGTCAATGGATAAGCACTTGTATCAACTGATGCATTCAACATTGCTGTTGGAGCAACGGTTGTTTCTTCAGTCGTTTCCACTGTTGTTTCTTCAGCTACCGATTCCGTTGTTTCTACTTGCGATGATTGTTTATTACCAAATCCGTATTGCTCCCATAATTTAGTAGCATATTTTGGTCCAAAAGCAATCAGTAAAAAGATAATGAAAATCGTTAACACTAATTTAATAACGCTCCATAAAATTCGAAGAACATTATTTTTACGTTTTGTTTTCGGAATCACTTCGGATTCTTCGATATAGCTATCAATTGATTCTGTCTTAACTGGTTCACTCTCATCAAATTGATGTCCACAAAAAGCACATTGTTTTTTCGAACGGACTTCCCTTTCACAGTTTGGACATTTCATATTATTCCTCCTATTCTGGTTCGCTTGAGTTGGCTTGACGCCACTTCGCAAAAAACTTGAAGTGCTTTGGCACTTCTACGTCCTTTGCTCCAGTGATTCAAGCCAGAGCACTCTCGCTCACACTATGTTATTCTGGTTCGCTTGGGTTGACTTGACGTCCACTTCGCATAGCTCTTGAAGTACTGCGTACTTCTATGACCTTTGCTCCAATGATTGAAGTCAGAGCACCCTCGCTCACACCATGTCAATAAATCCTATTGTCTGCTCTATTGTACCATATCCACTCGCAATCTGTCATTTAGATTTTGTTAACATTGATTATTGCAGATTTACTCTGGGTCATAAGAAACGTTTTGTCATTGGTTGCCTTGCTCATGACTGACAGTGTACTATCTAAAAAAGACACCCAACATCAATTGGGTGTCGTCCTGCTCTATTTAGCAAATTGACTTTGGTATAGCTCGTAATAAAAGCCACCTTGTTCTAATAAGGAATCATGCGTTCCTTGTTCAATAATTTGACCTTCTTTCATTACTAAAATACGGTCTGCCTCTTGAATGGTCGATAAACGGTGTGCAATCACAAAACTTGTGCGACCTTTCATCAAACGTGACATCGCTTTTTGAATTAGTTGCTCCAAGCGTGTATCAACCGAACTGGTTGCCTCATCTAAAATCAAGATTTTTGGATTCGATAATAAGGCACGTGCAATCGTTAATAATTGCTTTTGTCCTAATGAAATATTACTTGATTCCTGATTCATGACCATATTATAGCCACCAGGCAAAGTACGAATGAAATGATCCACATTGGCTGCTTTAGCTGCTGCAATAATCTCTTCATCGGTTGCATCTAAATTACCAAAGCGTAAATTTTCTTTGATTGTTGCCTCATATAACCACGCATCTTGTAATACCATTCCGAATTGCTGACGATAGGCTTGTCGTGGTAAATCACGAATATCAATACCGTCTACTTTAATGGCACCACCTGTGACATCGTAAAAACGCATCAATAAATTAATCATCGTCGTTTTACCTGCACCGGTAGGTCCTACAATCGCAACCATTTCGCCAGGATTCACTTCGACATTGAAGTTTTGAATTAGTGGCTCATCTGCTTTGTATTGGAAAGAAACATTTTCAAATGACACTTGACCTGTTAGGTTCTCACCCAATTCACGTGTTTGCGTCACTGCCTCTTCTTTTTCGTCCAATATTTCAAAAATACGATCTAATGCAGCTTTAGCACTTTGTAATGGACCTGATAACTGCGTAATTGTTTGAATTGGTTGATTTACTTGCCATACATATTGAACAAACGCTTGTAAATTACCAATCGTTAATATTCCTTGAATTACCATTCGCCCACCAAATACGGCTAATAATAAGTAAGTAATATGCGAAACCACGCTAACTAATGGCATCATTAAGGATGAGATAAAGCTCGCTTTAAACCCTGTTTGTGCCAAATCTTCTGTAATAGCTTGAAAATCTTGGCGTGCAGTTTCTTCACGTCCGTATAATTTAATCACATTAAATCCAGATAAATTTTCTTGAACATACGCATTCAAGTCCCCTAAAATCGTCGCTTGACGCTTAAAATAAGGCTGTGACCGTTTAACAATCGCTTTTGAAACAAAATAAGATAATGGCATACTGATGAAAATAATCAATCCCAATAATGGATTCAAAATCAACATCATAATGATAACCAACACAATACTTAATATCGCATTAAATATTTGTAAAATACTTTGTTGTAAGGCATTCGATACAGACTCCACATCACTGGTTAAGCGTCCTAACAAATCGCCGAATGGGTGTCCGTCAACATACGATACTGGCAAGCGATTCAATTTAGCACTTAAATCACGACGCATATCATGAATAGCACTTTGAACAGCATTGGCAATATGCACATTGGAGCCATAAGAAGTCACTTGCCATAAGAAACCACGAACAAAATAAATAATTAACCACATTAAGATATATGGATAATTAAGTCCTGCTCCCTCAACCCCTTGTACCATTGCAGCCACATTATTCGTAATTTCCGTCATAATGAGTCCCAATACAAAAGGCTCTAAAACATTCATCACAGCAGCAAAAATCGTGAAGAATAATGCTAAGTAGACCGAACCGCGATAATCTTGTAAATAATGCCACGCACGTTTAAATACATTTTGCTTTTTCATAGTTATCGCCTCCTTATTCTTCTACTAAACTTTGTTGATTCAATTGCGAATTAGCAATATCACGGTAAATTTGATTAGATTGCATTAATTCCTCATGCGTACCACGTCCAACGATTTCACCATTGTCCAATACAATAATTTGGTCAGCATTCATAATCGTTCCGACACGTTGTGCAACAATTAATACCGTTGCGTCTTGGGTTACTTCTTTTAGACGTCGACGTAATTCAGCATCTGTTCGATAATCTAATGCAGAAAAACTATCATCAAAAATATAAATATCTGGTTCTTTTACCACTGCACGTGCAATCGACAAACGTTGTTTTTGACCACCAGATAAATTGACACCACCCTCTGACAAATGCGTCTGGAATCGCTCTTTAGTACGGTGGATAAAATCTTTCGCCTGCGAAACATCACTTGCTTTTTCTAATTCATGGTCAGTGGCATTATATTTACCATAACGTAAATTTTCGCCAATTGTTCCTGTAAATAACAATGCTTTTTGTGGAATAAAACCAATTTTTTGTCGCAATGCTTTCAACTGATAATCACGCACGTCAACACCGTCAACTAAAATACGTCCTAAAGTGACATCATAAAATCGTGGCACTAATTGGACAAGTGATGATTTACCACTTCCGGTACTACCGATAAACGCAATGGTTTCACCTGGTTTAGTTTTGAAACTAATATTATGCAATACTGGGCTTTCAGTTTCACCTGGATAGGCAAAGGTTACATTTTCAAATTCTAAATAACCTTTCGTCTTAGTTTCTGTAATACCTTGTTCATTTGGGTCAATCGAAATCGGTAAGTCAATAATTTCTTGCAGACGATGTGCTGATACGGCAGTACGTGGATACATCATAAATAAATTTGCAAATAACATAAATGAGAATAGTGCATGAAAAGCATATTCAACAAATGCTACTAAACTTCCGACTTGTAATGCTCCGTCATTAATTGGTTTCAATGCAAACCACACAATCAAGACAATCATCCAAATTAAGATGTGTACGAACAAACTTGGTGCCATTCCCATTAATTTGAATAAACGTTTTGACGTATTAGCATACTTTTCGTTTTGTGTTTCAAAACGTTGTTCTTGATATTCTTCTCTAGCAAATGCACGAATCACTCGTAAACCTGTTAAGTTTTCTCTTGCGTATTGGTTAATCTTGTCCAAAGTCTTTTGTTGTTGTTCTGACAATGGACGAGATTTCACTGCAATCCAATAAATCGCAATCGCTAATAATGGGGTTGCTAATAACAATAACCATGCTAATGACGGACTTGTAATTAATATCATTACCACACTCGATAGCATCATCAATGGTGTAATCACACCCATTCGCAATGATTGCTCAGCAAATTGCATTAAGACAAACGCATCACTGGTAATACGTGTCACCAGCGAAGATACACCAATTTGTTCATACTCATGATGTGAATATTGTTGTATTTTGTCGAATAAATCATTACGCATATCTCGAATCATATTATTCGTTAATTTACTTGATGCATAAGACAAAATAATTCGCCCTACCATTCCAGATATGATGAGTATGGACATTACTATGCCCCAAAAATATAATTTGTTGTAATCTTTTGGAATCATCGCCTCATCAATCATTCTTGCTAAAATTGTGGGCAGCCCTAAGTTAATTAACACAAAAAAAATAGCCCCTAGAGCATCTAACATCAATAATTTAGGTTCTTTTCTTAAATATTGCCAAATAAAACGCATTGCGTCACTCCTTTCCTGTTATGCTAAAAGAATATTATTATGTCTATACGATTCTTTCAGCTAAATACTTTGATTATTCTACATTAAAATTTTACAAGTGACAAATGATAAGCCTTAATATTTATCACTGAGTTGGTAGACTCTGAATGTGTAGTAGCAATAAAACTGGGAGCAGCATACTAATTAATATCATTCACACTTTGATTATGTGTGAGATACTTGTTTGCTTTTCCCAGTTGTATGGTATGGCTCGTTCACACTATGTGTATGCCGGCTCGCTCGGGTTGGCTTGACGTCCACTTCGCATAGCTCTTGAAGTACTTACGTACTTCTACGACCTCTGCTCCAGTGATTCAAGGCAAATCGCTCTCGCTCACACTATGTATTATGCCGGCTCCCTGGAGCTGAAATGACGTCCACTTCAAAAGTCGCTTCTGTGCGATGCTCGCACGCCAGCGACTTTCTCCAGTGATTTATTTCAGAACACTCCATGTCGCACTATGTTTATGCCGGCTCGCTCGAGTTGGCTTGACATCCACTTCGAAAAATCCCTCTGTGCGTTATCACGCACGTCGGTATTTTCCTCCAGTGATTCAAGCCAGATCACCCTCGCTCACACTATGTATTACCCATTAAATTTATTAACAATTGCTTCTACGTTTTTGATGATGACTGAGATTGAGCCGTCGGGTTGGTTGACGAATTCAATAATGTCTTTATTGTCATACAAATTAATCGGAATGGATAACTCAATTCCATTTGCTAATTTGAATTTTTGCATACTGTATTTTTTCTCGTATTTTGGAACATTCGTAACAACTATTTTTTCAGGTACGTGTTTTTCGCTGATTTCTTCTTTCGCTGCTGCTTTTGCTCCCTCATTATGTTCAAAAACTCGCTCGATGACACTTTCTGCATCTATTTCATTCGATTCATCTAATTGCTCATAAATCACTTTTTGAGCCATTGCCATAACTTCATAGCTTGGTTCATCAAAACGCTTGGCTACCGAGTTAACGGTTTTACGAATTTGTTTGATATGTGTCGGAGTCGCTGCTGGTGGCTCGATACCGATAATCTGTTCTGAAAAATAATTGGTCTTTTGCCCTTCAATTTCGTAACGCTTTTCCACCAATTCATAACGCATTGTAGCTCGGTTCAAAATAAATGCTTCACTCGTTTTTTGAGTAGGTGCCGGCAAAATCGCATGATTTTGAATTAACTGATTCCGTACACCGTCTTCCATTTCCAAATAATGTGTGAAAGAAGTCTGATAATCTAATCGTAAAATACCGAAATACACTTCTTCCAATTCGTCCTTCCCCTCAAAAAATAAATAATCTGCTGCTGGAATTTGTTCTGCCGGTGCAATAATACTATAAATTTGTTGAGCAATATCACGTGTTAAATCAATAAAATCAGTCTGTTCATCTAAAACACGTGCATATAGTTTTGAATTTGTGTTTAAAAAATCAAATTGTACATCTGATTTTTGGATTTTAACAACAAGACGGTTAATGTAGTCCTGTACATAACCGTCTTCTAAATTCATTAATTGGTCAGATAATAATAGATTACCCGAATTTTTATCTAATATATGCAAAATCGCTTGTTTTATACTTAACATCTGACACCTTAATCTAATGCTAAAAACTCAGTTTCATCAACATCAGTCAATAATGCAACCCAATTATCAGATTCGTTTGTTGAATTTAATAGTGCTGGATTATCTAAGGCTGCTTCGTTGACTGCAACAATTGTCCCATTAAGTGGGCTTGGAATTTCAATTGCTGCTTTAGATGCTTCCACATTGAATAGAGTTTCGTCCACTTCAATAGCACCTACTGGAGCGATATTAACATACGAAATATCGCCGGCATCATCTTGTAATTCCGGTGTCATACCAATACGGTATCCTGCCTCTTCTTTTTGAATCCATAATTGTTGATTAATTTTTCTCATATACTTCACGTCTCCTATTCTTGCTCACTTGGGTTTACTTCAAAAGCTCCCTCGCTCGCACTTTGTTTATGATTAATATTCAAATTGACTATCACTAGCAAACATATAGCTACGGTGATGATAACGCATTGATAACACCAATCCGACACCAATTAAGTTACTCAATAAGGCTGAACCCCCTTGAGAAATAAACGGTAATGGCACCCCTGTAATCGGTAATAATCCAATAGACATTCCGATATTTTCTAAAATATGGAATAAAATCATTGAAATAACACCTGTTGCGATATAAGTATAAAACTCATTTTTCGTTTCAAAACAAGTTTGCACCATTTGATAAATGAGTAAGAAATAAATAAACAATAAAAATGCTGAGCCTAAGAATCCAAAATTTTCAGCAATTGTCGTAAAGATAAAGTCAGACTCACGTACCGGAACTAACACTTCGGATACACCGAATCCTTTTCCGGCTAAGCCACCTGAACCGATTGCGATAATACTACGTGATAATTGATAGGCTTGACCTTGCGTGTCGCCAAATGGGTCTAACCAAGCATGAATACGTTGTAATTGGTATGGTTTAAAACCAACTTTTAACAATATGTCTTGTTGGTACATCGCTAAATATATTAATCCACCACCAATAATTACTACCGATAAAAATGCTGGTAAAATAATTCGCCAACTAATACCTGATAGTAATAACATTCCTGCTGTAATCGACATAATCACTAAGTTTGTCCCTAAGTCGTTTTGCAATTGAATTAAAATAATCGCAGGGGCAGCGAACAATAAGACTTTTCCGATTAATAACCAATCACTTTTTAGGTTGCGATTAGTAAATTTATCATTATGCTCTGTAATAACTCTCGCTAAAAATACAGTATAGGCAGGCTTGAATACCTCTGACGGCTGAAAAGAGAATGAACCTATACGAAACCAACTTTTCGCACCAGTTTCCGCCGCTGTCGCTCGGTCATGGAATAGTAATACTAATACTAATAAAATCAGCCCAAATCCATAAATATAGGTTGATAATTTCCAATATTGCTCGCTATCCAATTGCATGACAAAAATCACAACAATGGCACCTATCGCATACCAAAGCGAATGCATTAGAGTCGCACGAACATTATCTCCTGCAATCATCACTGTTGTTGCATAAACACTCCCAATTCCAATAATCGCTAATATAATAATCGTTAATACAATTCCATAATCAATACGATTATCATTATAGGCAGCTAAACGTCTTGTTTTCGCCATACATTATTCCCCACTTTCCAAATTTTCTAACTGTTGATAATAGACCTCTTGATATTGGTCACTTTGTGCTTTAAACACATATTTTTCATGCGTCATATCAACTAATTCCACATAACGATAGGTATCAAAATCATGCCAAACGACTGCAACATAAGCTCCAATCGCAATGACCATAATATTATAATACAACCAAATGAGTGCTACGATAAAAATACCAATGGCACTGTTACTATCAATATTTTTATTAAAAGATAGATATATCGTAAACAATTGCGAAATCAGTAAAAATCCTGTAGACGCAACGAGTGCCCCAATCAGTGCATATTTCGGTCGCCATTTAACATTCGGCATAAAATGATAAATTAGAAACATCAGTAAAAAAAGCCCAATAAAACCAATTAAACCACTTTGATGTAATATCGCTCCAATAAATGGAATTTCAATATTAAGTACACTTGATATATAAGATAATATTACTTCTCCAAAAGTAAACACAATGGTTGTTGTAAAGATAACCAATACAATCGCAAGTGTAAAGACATAGGAAAATCCACGAGCAATAATCGCATTTTTTCGCAATGGAGCTTTAAAAATCATATTTAAAATACGCTGCAAGGCATTAAATACATTCGATGCTGGCCATAAAGAAATAACTAAGGCGATTGATAAAGTGCTCGAACTCGTACTCTTTAAATAACCGTCTAAAATCGGCAATAAAAATGAACCGACTTCATTTGGAAGTGCATTTTCAATCAGTGTCATAATCTCTTGTGCAGAAAATGGTAAAATGGAAACCACATTCGCAAAAGCCAATAAGAGCGGAATAATTGCCCAAATAATATAAAAGGATAACTCAGCAGCGTAGCTACCAAACTTACGTTGTGGATTTAAGGCAAACACTTTGAGTAATCGCTGAATAACCGTCGGTTCTGCTGACTGCATCGTCGTACTCTCCCTTGGAATTAATTCAATGCACTATTTTCAATACGCTTTCTTTCTAAAAAAACTCGTGCATATACTCTAATACGATACCATAATTCCCCTCATTTTGCACGAAAAGCAAAGATATTTTCAATATTTTTGAACGTTTTTCAAAACAATGCTATAATTATTTTAGTTTAACTTTGAAATCAGCTTGAACTGCTCGAATGATGTTCAGCTATTACTTAACTATTTAAAAAATTTAATTTGAAATTAAGGAGATAACGATGTCTAAAGGAGTTACATTTTATTTTATGCGTCATGCTGAAACCATGTTGAATCGCATGGAGCGTGTACAAGGTTGGGTAAATGCCCCACTGACTGACAAAGGAATTCGTGACACACAACGCAGTGGTCGTGGATTAGCCGATATTCGTTTTGATGCCGTCTATACGAGCGATTTAATGCGAACTGTCGAAACAGCGAATATTATTTTAGCAGAGAATCACCATGCAGAGCATTTGACACTGAAATCAATGAAAGAGTTTCGTGAAGTAAATTTTGGTTATTACGAGGGATTGGATGCCAAAGAATTATGGCGTGATGTGCATAAATATATGCGTAAAGTTTATAATCTCGAATCAGTCGATAATCAAGTCCAACTCTTTTTAAATACGGTTCATGAATTAGACCCATATAAAATGGCTGAAGATTACATGACCTTTTGGATGCGAGTTGAAAGTGGCTTATTACATCTCTTAAATGAGCATGCCGACACCCAACAAAATATTTTAATTGTCAGTCACGGATTAACTATTCAAAATTTATTGCATGGATTAATCGCTGATTTTAACGAAACAGGACTACTAAGCAATGCCTCAGTATCGAAAGTTCAATACATTGACGGCCAATTCAAATTATTATCCTATAATGATACCAGTCATTTTATAAAATAATCGCTAAAAATATCTGTATCTCAATAGAGAGTTACAGATATTTTTTGCACTATACTCCACTCCATTCAAAAATACGAACGTTTAAATATTTATTTGCAAATAAAGTTAATGTTTCATTGATTCGCCTATGATTTTTGCCTATACTCATCGTGTAATTTAATTTATCAATCTATTTTGGAGGGGTTATAGTGGAAAATTATTTTAAGTTGAAAGAACATGGAACGACGGTTTCAACCGAAATTTCAGCAGGGATTACGACATTCTTAGCGATGTCTTATATCATCTTTGTTAATCCGTCTATCTTAGCATTATCTGGTATGCCGAGTCAGGCAGTTTTCTTAGCGACAATCTTTGCGGCATCTGTTTCAACTTTAGTTATGGGACTTTTCGCAAATGTGCCATACGCATTAGCACCGGGTATGGGATTAAATGCGTTCTTTACTTATACTGTTGTATTTGGATTAGGTTTCACTTGGCAACAAGCATTATCCATGGTGTTTATCTGTGGAGTTTTCAACGTTTTAATTACTGTAACAAAAGTAAGAAAATCTTTAATTAAAGCAATTCCTGAATCATTACAGCATGCGATTTCAGCTGGTATCGGGGTATTCATTGGATATATTGGAATTAAAAACGGAAATTTATTAACCTTTACAATTGACGGTCATAATTTATTATCTGTCAACGGTGGCAGTCCAACAGCTGAAACTTTCCAAGGTGGTATTCAATCAGTTGTATCGAATAGTGGTGCACTACCTGAATTAGTTAACTTCACTAGCCCTACTTCATTATTAACTTTAATCGGTCTAGCCATTACGATTATTTTAATGATTCGTGGCGTAAAAAGTGCGATTTTAGCTGGTATTGTGTTAACAACTTTAATTGGTATTCCAATGGGTGTAGTCGATTTAGCTCATATTAACTGGGCAGATAACTCTGTCACTAATGCATTTTCAGCATTAAGCGAAACCTTTTTAGTAATTTTCAAACCAGAGGGATTACCGTCTTTATTCTCTGACTTATCAAAACTTCCAATCGTGTTAATTACCGTTTTTGCGTTTAGTTTATCTGATGTTTTTGATACAATCGGTACTTTTATCGGAACTGGACGTCGTACAGGTATTTTTACAGCAGAAGATATTGCTGCATTAGAATCTAGTTCAGGTTTTGATTCTAAAATGGATCGTGCATTATTCGGAGATTCTATCGGTACATTAATCGGTGCATTGTTTGGTACTTCCAATACAACTACTTTTGTGGAATCAGCTGCCGGTATCGGAGAAGGTGGACGAACTGGTTTAACATCAGTTACAACGGCTATTATGTTTATTTTAGCGATTTTCTTTGCACCAATAATTAGCATTGTTCCGTCATCAGCAACAGCACCGGCATTAATTATTGTTGGTATTTTAATGATTTCATCACTCAATGATATTAACTGGACAGATTTTGCTGAGGCAGCACCAGCATTCTTTGCATCAATCTTTATGGGGCTAGCTTACTCAATTTCTTACGGTATCGCTGCTGGATTTGTAACTTACTGCTTAGTGAAAGTAGTTCAAGGCAAAGCAAAAGAAGTTCACCCTATCTTATGGGTATCCGTTGCATTATTTATACTAAATTTCTTTGCAATGGCAATTATCTAGTTTATACACAAAAACATCGTGAAACTTACGTTTTTCGTATGTTTCACGATGTTTGTTTATATTATTCGTCTTTAGCAAAAAATCGTGCTGCTCTCACAGCCTTTTTCCACCCTTTATAGAGCGTTTCTCGTTTTTCAGCTACAATCATTGGATAGAAAATATCGCCAGTAGCATTGAGTACCTGTAAATCCGATAAATCTTTCCAATAGCCAATTGCCAATCCTGCTAAAAATGCAGCTCCTAATGCAGTTGTCTCTAAATTTTTCGCTCTAGAAATTTCAATATTCAAAATATCTGCTTGAAATTGCATTAAGTAGCGATTCATGGCAGCCCCACCGTCAACTCTCAGTTGGGGAATTGATAACTGTGTATCTTGCTGCATCGTTTCAATAATATCACGCACTTGATACGCAATCGACTGCAAGGACGCTTTAACAAAATCTGAACGACTCGTCCCCCTTGTCATGCCAAAGACAGCACCACGAACATCTGAATCCCAATAAGGTGCACCTAATCCTGTAAAGGCTGGTACAATATAAACTTCATTGTCACTTTCAGATTGATAAGCTAATACTTCCGATTCAGCCGATGTTTCAATCAATTCGAGTCCGTCCCTCAGCCATTGAACCACGCTACCTGCTACAAAGATAGAACCCTCTAAAGCATAATGCACTTTCCCATTCAAGCTATACGCAATGGTCGTTAATAATTGGTTTTGTGACAGCAAGCATTCGGATCCAGTATTCATAATAATGAATGATCCTGTCCCATAGGTGTTTTTTATCATCCCCGGTTCAAAAGCTAACTGCCCAAATAATGCTGCTTGCTGGTCACCAGCCATACCAGCAATCGGAATACGTTCTCCGAGTAAGGAATGTTCACTCGTATAGCCATAAATTTCAGAATTAGATTTTACAGTCGGTAATAATGACTTTGGAATATTCAATAAGGCTAAAATTTCTTCGTCCCACTCCAATGTTTGAATATTAAAAATCATTGTGCGTGCTGCATTCGAATAATCTGTCGCATGTACGGCACCATTGGTTAATTTCCATAATAACCAAGTATCAATCGTTCCAAATAATAACTCGCCCTTTTCTGCACGTTCTTGTGCCATTGGAACATTATCCAATAGCCAGCGAATTTTTGTAGCAGAAAAATAGGCATCAATCACTAAACCAGTTTTCTTATGAAACCAATCGCTATAACCGTCACGTCTTAGCTTTTCAGCAATGGCAGCCGTTTGACGAGATTGCCACACAATCGCATTATGGATTGGTTGGCCTGTTTTCTTATCCCAAATGACTGTGGTTTCACGTTGATTGGTAATACCAATCGCTGCAATTTGATGCGATTGCAACCCTGCTTCAATTAAGGATTCTGCCATAACTGATTGTACAGAATTCCAAATTTGTTGTGGGTCATGCTCTACCCAACCCGGTTGTGGAAATAATTGCGGGAATTCCTTTTGAGCACTCGCCACAATTTCTGCCTTGTGATTAAAAATTATCGCACGTGAACTGGTTGTCCCTTGATCAATCGACATAATATAATTTTCTTTCATACATCACACTCTTTTCAACGCTTCATTTCATGTTCGAGTAACCACTGTTTCTTCTCAAGACCACCTGCATAGCCGGTAATCGCTCCTTTGCTGCCAATCACTCGATGACAAGGTATGCAAATCGCAATCGGATTTTTCCCAACAGCTCCACCGACTGCACGTGGTGAACCTTTCGCTGAATCTGTCCAAATCTGTGCAGCAATCTCAGCATAACTCATTGTTTCACCATAAGGAATTGTCATTAATATTTGCCAGACTTGCTGCTGAAATACTGTTCCAACTGGTGCAAGGGATAAAGCACTCACATCGCAACGTTCACCATTAAAATACGCTTTTAACCACTTTTTTAGCGCTAAAATACTGTCCGTTTCTGCTTGTTGTATCGCTGCTAACGAATAACCGGCAGCAAAATGTCGCTGATTATCAAACCAAATTCCTTTAATCGCCATTTCATCGCTGACTATCCATAATTTTCCAATAGGCGAATCGTAATGACTTTTATATAACACATTCATCACTTCCTATTACTTGAAGTAGACAACGGTTGAGCCGTCACCACCTGCATTCGGTGCAGAATATTCAAAACGGTCGACTTGTGCATGTTGTGATAACACTTTTTTTACTCCCTCACGCAAAGCCCCTGTACCCTTACCATGAATAATTGTTACCATAGGGTGATTCGATAATAAAGCAGCGTCCAAATACTGACGCAAGCGATGCAGTGCTTGTTCATAGCGTTCACCACGCAAATCTAAAGTCGTCTGTACCTTGCTACCGGCTTGACGTTGAACGTTCACTTTTGTTTTCGGTTCGATTTTCTCAAGTGGCGACAGTTCTTCCGATACGAGTTTCATCTTCAAAATACCCATTTGTACAATGTAACTTTCTGCACTGACTTGCTCGACAATCGTACCACGCTGTCCATACGTTAACACTTCAACATCATCGCCTACTTTATAACGACGTTTCTCACGCGCACGTTTTAATATTTTATTTTTCTTCAAATTCTCTGGTTGCTTCAATTGTTCAAAAGCATTCCGTTTATCAATCAACACATGCTCTTTAATCGTTCCACGTGTCCCTTGTTCTAACTGTAAATCTCGGATTTCTTGTAAAATTTTCTCGGCTTGCCCTTTCGCTTCTTCCACTTGCTCATTAGCTTGACGTTTTGCTTTCTCAACTAAATCATTTTTCTGCTCTAACCAGCGATTATACTCAGTTCGTAAATCTTGGTGCAATTGTTCTGCCAGTGCTAATTGCTCCAATGCTTCTTCATGTGCTAACTCAGCTTCTCGGCGTTCTCGCTCAAGATTGGCGACCATTTCATTGACTGATTGCGTGTCCGTATCAATACCACTACGTGCCTCTGCTAAAATATCAGCACGCAATCCTAAACGTTGCGAAATGTCAAAGGCATTACTGCGTCCCGGTACACCAATTAATAAACGATACGTTGGCGATAATGTGGAACTATCAAATTCCATACTCGCATTAATCGTCTTTGGTGTGTCATGTGCATATAATTTTAATTCTGGATAATGAGTTGTTGCCATTACTGTTGCATCTAATTTATGTAAATAATTTAAAATCGCCATTGCTAGTGCAGCACCCTCTTGTGGGTCTGTACCAGAACCTAACTCATCAAATAATAGCAGCGATTGATGTGTCGCTTGATCTAAAATCCGAATCGTATTCGTCATATGACTTGAGAATGTCGATAAACTTTGCTCGATTGATTGTTCATCACCAATATCAGCAAAAATATCATCAAAAATCCCAACTTGACTGCCTTTATCGGCTGGAATATGCAATCCTGTTTGTGCCATCATCTGCAACAAACCTAGTGTTTTAAGCAAAATTGTTTTACCACCAGTGTTCGGCCCTGTAATAATTAAGGCACGATATTCTTCACCGATAATCAAATCATTCGCCACAATTTGTTTCGCATCAATCAAAGGGTGTCTAGCTTGCCACAAAGCCACATGATTATCATCTGAAAATTTCGGACGCACAGCTTGATAAGCTCGTGCGTGTTCACCACGTGCCTGAATGAAATCTAATTCGGCAACCATTTCTTGATTATGCATCAATTCAGCATAATGCGGCATTAAAGCAACCGATATTTCAGCCAAAATTCGTTCGATTTCCTTACGCTCAGCGACAATCAGTTCAGCTCGTTTTTGATTCAATGCCGTCACAACTTGTGGCTCAATATACAATGTTTGTCCTGTACTACTTTGGTCATGGACACGACCGCCAAATTGGTGACGATATTCAGCTTTTACTGGCAACACATAGACATCATTACGCATCGTAATCAGCGTATCCGATAATTGACTTGCCTTTGATTTAACTAATTGATTTAACTGATTGCGAATTTGTGCATCAGTCTGTGTTTGTTGACGGCGAATAGACGCTAATTGAGTTGATGCCGTTGACAACACACTGCCGTCATCAGCAAGCGATTGAATAATCATCTGTTCAACTTGTGGTAAATGCACACATTGGTACACCCAATGCGTTAAAGCTGGAAAATGCTTATCTTCTTTCTCCAACTGGTCAAAAAATTGAATCAACTGCTTTGTCGTCACCAACAAACGTCCAATTTGTGCAATTTCCATGCCATTGAGAGTCGCTTCTAGTTTTAAGCGTTGTAAGGCTTGTCTTAAATTTGCCAAGCGTGGAATAGGCATATGCTTTTGTTGCATTAAAATCGCTAAACTCTGTTCTGTTTCTGACTGCAATTGCTGCAACTGCTCACGATTATTTAAAATACGCATTGCTGCTATTTTTTCTTTCCCTAAATCAGTTTGGATAAAATGTTGCACTTGTTGTTGGACTTTACCAAATTCAAGTGTTTCATAAATTTTTTGATTTTTCGACATAATGACTCCTTTCATTATTCATACACTCAAAAGATAAGGCATAAAGTTCCAATTCATTGAGTACCAATCAACTCAATCAGAACCTTATGCCCGTTCACTTATTAACGAAGTAATTACCCTTAATTAAATGGATTCACCTTTAACCAAGCATCTGCAGTCCAATCCGAAATAATTGGTGTATCAGCGACAATCCGATAAGCCAGTGGATTATCGACAAATTGTTGTTGAATCATTTCAACTGGAATTAAGGATAGGATAAATAAGAAAACATAGATTACCATATACGTTATCACCAAATTCACCACACCACCACCGATATGATTCAAGTGACGCAACATATCATAGTAAGTAATGCGAGTGAAAAAGATTGCTAAAAATTTTGTTACTAACCAACCAATCAACCAAATGATTACAAAGGTAATCGCACGATAAAACGCTTGGTCGACTAAAAAACTTTGAGTTTCATTATAAAACACTAATTTGGTCGTCTGCTGTATTGACGGAAAAGGAATCAGCATTTCAACGTATTTGGATAAAGGTTCATAAAATTTTGTCGCTAATAAAAAGGTAATCAAGTAACCAATTAATTGCACTAGCTGCATAATTAATCCACGACGAAATCCGGTGTAAAAACTATATGCTAAAACAATTAGTATAATAATGGATAACATGTTGTTCGCTCCTTTGGCATCATTTCCGCTTACGATATGGGATATCAACAGGTTTAGCTGCTGCTATTTGTTGCTTTAGTGCTTCAATTTCTGCTTCTAATGCCATTATCTTTTCTTCTTTAATCAACTGATCCGACAGTGCATTGACTGCCATTAAAATACTACGGTCTGCCACCGACAAATCCGGTGCTAACTCAGCTAACTGATTTAATTGTGTATTGATTAATTCAACCACTGCTGCCATATGTTGGTCTGAACGCTCGCCTACGATTGTATAGGGTCTCCCAGCAATCGTCACTTTAAAACGACGCTTTTCTTCCATATAAATAACCTCCATTTCAACAAGAGCTATGTGTAGTCAGATATTAATGTCTAGCTCTTCTACTTTGAGTTCATTCTATATTTTATCAGAAAATGCTTTCTGTTGCATCTTTCAATCATTAATTTTAACAGTTTGTAACGATTTATTAAAAACACATACTCCCCACCATTATGGTATACTATTAAATAGTTCTATTCTGTATACTTTGAAAGGAAAATCTATGTCTCATCAAACACTGTTATTATCTAATGAAATCATTCAACAAATGCAACACTATTATGAAACCTATATGCTATCTGCTGTTCCACATAGTATATTTCGTGCTAAGAAAAATGGCGTAACCGTCACAGCCTATAAAAGTGGTAAAGTTCTTTTCCAAGGAGAACGTGCCGAACAAGAAGCAGAAAAATGGCGTGATAATACCCAAAATACGCCAACAGCTAGACAAAAGAAAAATAATTCAACTCTATCTACATTGCCCACCAATTTCAGCCAATGGACAATCATCGGCAGCGATGAAGTCGGCAATGGCAGTTATTTCGGTGCACTAACTGTTTGTGCAGTGTACTTACCACAAGACAAACAAGCTTTAATGACTGAGCTAGGAGTAAAAGATTCTAAACAATTATCAGATAAACAAATTCTTGACTTAGCATGGCAAATTAAAGCCAGTGTGCCTTATCATTTAACCGTTTGTTCACCTGCTAAATATAATGAAGCGAATCAAACACGTAATGCAAATGGCATTAAAGTGGCACTCCACAATTTTACGCTGCAAAAATTACTCGCCAAATTATCCTTAGACGAAAAGGAAAAACTACAAGGAGTTTTAATTGATCAATTTGTTGCTGAAAAAAAATATTTAGATTATTTGAAAAAAGAACAAAATCCATATACAACTGACCTATATTTTGTGCAAAAAGGCGAAAGTCATCATTTAGCTGTGGCTTGTGCATCCATTATTGCTCGTGCAGCCTTTTTAGAATCCTTAGAAACACTTGGCAAACAATATAACTTAACATTACCTTCTGGAGCTGGTGCCAATGTTGATAAGATAGGTCTGCAACTCGTTCAAAAATACGGTCAACAAATTTTACCAACGATTGCTAAAATGCATTTTGCTAATACAGAGAAAATTTTGAAGAAACAATAAAATAAGGGACTGGCAGAAAATACATAAATTTTAACAAATGAAATTAAAGATACTGATTTAACAACAATCTTATCATTCGATTTGTTAGAACTTCTGACTTTTTGCCCAGTCCCATTGTTTTAGCAACTCACTTCTGTTCATCTGTTAGCACCGACACAACCACACCATTTCTAATGACAACTTTAAATTCACCTTCATTTACCGCATATTGACCATTACCGAGTTCCATTGCCAATTGTTTGGTTCTCTCAGGTAAAATCTTTTCGACAATCTCTTCACTATTAATCCCTAATACACGTTCCAAATATCGAATAATCGCATGCTCGGATACGGTAATACCTTTGCTTTCTTTCGTTAACTTCTCTATTTGTTGGTTCAAACTGCGTATATTTGTCTCTTTCAACTCTATTTCTTTTTTCATTGCATTAGCTTCAAATCGCAAGGAAGTTAATTCTGCTTCTGCATTTGCCTTCAATGTCTGCAATCGTTTCAATTCTTCACGCTTTTTATTACTCATAAAATTGTATTCTCCTTTCATTTTTATGTCCATGTAACTCTTATAAACATAATGTTTTTTTGGAAACCTACTTATTATAATATGAAACCCCCTATATAAATGTCAAACGCTTTCAGTAAAAATATTAATAGATTTGTAAAATTGGTGAGCGTTTCACGCAAAAAAAGCAACGAACAAGTCGTTCGTTGTCTTTACTAAATTACTATTCTTTACGTTTACGAATCATATCAAATCGCTCAACTGGTTGCTCCACTTTAATTTTACAAATCATCATCGCATGTGGGGCAACTTCTATTTCTTCATCTTTTTCGTCCCATAACGCTGTCAACTCTTGCTCAAAATGACGCATACCTGGACCATAAAACTCAATCGTATCACCCACTTTAAAATTATTACGTTGCTGAATCGTTGCAATTTGCGTTTCAGGATTATAATCCAATACTTGCCCAACAAACGCATACTGTGGTATTTTGCGACGTGTACCAAATAATTGCTCATTTTCACTTGGCGTTGAATAGTAAAATCCTGTCGCTAATTCACGTTGCGCTGCTTTCCATAATTCATCGACCCATTCTTGCTTCAACTCATAATTATCTGGGTCAGCACAATAAGCATCAACGGCAGCACGATAGACATTTGATACGGTTGATACATAATGAATCGACTTCATTCGTCCTTCAATTTTTAAACTATCGACACCTGCTTCTACTAAGTCTGGAATATGGTGAATCATCGCCAAATCAACAGCACTCATTGAGAATTTTTCTTCAATACCCTCTTCACCAGCACCGACCATATTGCGTTCGCCACCTAGAGCAATATCGAATAAACCATATTTCCAACGACACGACTGACAGCAACCACCACGGTTTGCATCACGATTTTCCATGTGATTAGATAAGACGCAACGTCCAGAATATGAAATGCACATTGCACCATGAATAAAGGCTTCAATTTCTACATCAACATGTTCTTGCATATCATAAATTTCTTGCATCGACACTTCACGTGCCAATACTACACGCTCTAAGCCCTCATCTTTCCAAAACTTTAAGTTTTCATAATTCGCTGCTGATGCTTGCGTCGATAAATGAATCGGTAAACCTGGTGCTTCTTCTGCACAAATTTCAATCAAAGCGACATCAGATACGATAACAGCATCAATGCCAATATCACGCAAAGTACGGAAAAATTCTCCTGCCCCTTTTTCATCGCCCTCATGCGTCACCATATTCGCTGCAACATATACTTTCGCATTGCGTTTATGTGCAAAACGAACGGCTTCAATCATTTCTTCTAATTCAAAGTTTCCTGCTCGGCTACGCAATCCATAGGCTTGTCCTCCAATAAAAACGGCATCTGCACCGTAATGAATCGCTGTTTTTAATTTTTCTAATGTTCCACCCGGAGCTAATACTTCCGGTTTTTTTGTAATTGTTCTCATGTTCTACTCCTTGGTTTGTTCACTCTATGTTTTATTCTGGTTCGCTCGTGTTGGCTTGACGTCCACTTCACAAAACACCCTCGCTCACACTATGTTTTACTTAACAAAATTAGGTTCATACAAGAAGAACCCTGTATCGACACCACGATTAGCTGGATGCAATTGACGAATTTGCACTTCTAACGCATCACCGTGTTCTTCTGACCAATTACCTGTTTCAATTAAGTCACGTGCTTGTGCAAATAAGCGTGCAATTTCAACAAAGTTTTCACCTGGTGAAAAAATCCCCTCTAATTTCCACTGGGCAACACCCATATCCGTTAAATCTTGTAAATGTTGTGCCAATAAAACATCATTATTCGCAAAAATATGTGTTCCATTCACATCTTGATAAATAGAATAGTGGCTTTCCGGTTTCCGTGGCTCTGATAAAAATAAGCCTCGGTCACGAGTTACTCCCTCTTGTTTTTCAATGAAATTATAATAATTTTGTAGTAAAGGACGTTTTGATTGATGAATACAAGTTGCACCATACACTAAAAACTCTACTGGAATCATCGAATCTTTTGCTAAAATTTTCAATTCATCACGTGGCACTTCACGTGCTACCACTGCACCGATAGCTCCACGTTTTGCCCAAAAATTAATCGAACGACTACTTGTCACCAACACTTGTGCATCATATCGATATGGGATTGATAATGCCGAATTTTTCATCAAATTTACTACACCAGGGTCACCTAATGTAATGGAATCTACACCTATTGATTTTAAAAATGTTAAATATTCAGGAACTGCTTGAATACCCTCATTATGAAAAATCGCATTTACAGCAATACTCACTTTTTTACCGTATTGATGTGCTAACTCTGTTAATTTTTGCTGTTCGTCTCGTGTAAACGAATGAGGTAATCTCAAGCCAAATTTATCTTCACCAAAATATAAAATATCGACACCTACTTCTAAAAGTGCCTCTGCTTGCGAAATGGATTCTACTGTTGCAATCAGCTCTACCATTTTCGTCGCCTCCTTTATATAAATTTATCTTATATATTATCATATTTCGATTCAATTATAAATATTTTTTATTACTCCATTATTCGCATGCAAAAAAACATTTAGAAATATCGACATACCTAAAGTACTGCCTATTTCTAAATGTTTTGACTATATCAGACTTCTATTTAACACTCGCTGCTATTTCTTCCACTTGAAGACGGAATGATTCTAATCCCCCACCTGATAAATACCATAAATCACTTGTTAATGGCGTAATCGCCTCATTTTTACCAGCTGTTGTTTGTAATAATAATTCATTTTTCTCAAAATCTTCACTAGTAGATGAATCACCACCAATGGCAGCTGTACGATTTAAGTAGAAAATACGGTCTGGATTTAAACTTAAAATACCCTCGTAACTCATCTCTTGCCCATGACGTGAATCTTCGATTTCTGCATCTACCGGTTTAAAACCTAAAATTTGATACACCAATGCAAAACGAGAATTAGCAGAAAATGCTGAAATATTCCCTTCATTTAACATTAACATTAATGTTTTTTCATCCGTCGCATCATTTTTTTCTTTTACTGATTCAATAGTAGCAGATAATTCTTCAATATACGCATTCGCTTCTTTTTCTTTGCCAAATAATGTCGCAATTGCGATATTTTGAGAAGTAAATGAATCCCAATAATGCTTTGTATCAAGCGATAATACAAAGACAGGGGCTATTTTTTCTAATTCTGACGCTAATTCGGCTGTACGTCCGTTCGCAATAATCAAATCAGGTGCTAATGCCGCAATCGTTTCTAAATTTGGTTCTTTTAACGACCCAATATCCGTGATACCAGCTGGCATTTCACCAATATATTGAGGAACTCGCTTCATCGGTGCCCCCACAACAAGTGATTCTAATCCCAATGCACGCAATGTATCATATTCAGCATAACCTAACACAACTACTTTTTTCGGTGTTGATTCAACAGTCACATCACCACGACTATCTTGAACTGTTACAGACTGTGCTGATACTGATGTATACCCACTCATTAAACTTGCAACTAACATTAATAATACTACAACTAATTTTTTCATTTTCTATTTACTCCTTTACTTTTTCTAGTTATTCTTCATAAAAATTAATAATTGGAAATCCATTGTGTTCGATGCGTTCTACCTTAATATTATACAGTGGCTCTAATATTTCCGGCGTCATCATCTGACTAACACCCCCTTGTGCACAAATTTTGCCCTCTTTCATCGCAACAACATAATCCGCAAATTGAGCTGCAATATTAATATCATGCACAATCATAACAATACGTTTATCATATTGGGCAACTAATTTTTTCAATAAATTCATCAAATGAATCGTCTGACTAATATCCAAATTATTCAACGGCTCATCTAATAATATAAATTCCGTATCTTGTGCCATAATCATTGCCAGTAATACTCGCTGTCTTTGTCCACCTGACAATTCATCAATAAAACGGTGACTCATTTGTTCCAAATTCAAATACGCTAAGCATTCTGCTACTTTTTGATGATCTTGCTCAGTTAATCGTCCTTTTGAGTAGGGATACCTACCAAATTCCACAAATTCACGTACCGTCAATTTCACATCAAAATGTTGTGATTGTCTTAAAATCGTTACTCGTTTTGCAAAAGAATCACGTGTCCAATCGGTTAAAGCTCGTTGGTCTAAAGTAATCGTTCCTGCATCTGCTGACTCTAATCGGCTCATAATATTTAATAAGGTCGATTTACCAGCTCCATTAGGTCCAATGATAGCAGTTAACTGCCCTTTAGGAATTTCCAACTCAATATCATCTAACACTGTCTGTGTCTTTTTCCCATGGAAAAATTTCTTTGAAAGATTAGTGATTAGCAAATGTTTCACCCGCTTTACGCCATAATAAAATAAAGAACAATATTCCTCCGACTCCTTCAACTATAAGGTTTAATGTATATTGATTATTAAACACTCGTTCAACCAAACACTGACCACCGACAATAAAAAGACTTCCCAATAAAATACCTGTCAATATTCGTTGTGTATGATGATGACTATCAGCAAGCATATACGCAATATTCGCAATCATAAACCCTAAAAATAATAGTGGCCCTACTAATGCAGTAGCTGTTCCTATCATTAAAACGACCATACTTAACAAACGTGGTGTTTTACGACTAATATCTACACCTAATGATAATGCTGTTTCACGCCCCAAATGATAGACATCTAATACAAAACGCTGATGATAAAAATACCAAAGCCCTATCACTGCCACAACAGTTGCTACCCATAGTAGCGATTGAGATAAGCCTTGAAAGGTGGGAAACAAATGTCGCTGCAACTTTAAATATTCATTAGGATCCATTAATATTTGAAAAAAAGTACTCAACTGCCGTAAAACCGAACTCAAAATCATACCTGTCATCAGCCATAATATTTCTTGTTGTTGTACACGCCAATCAATTTTCGTCATTTTGAGCGTCAACACAAAAAAGTACATTAGACAACTGATTTGAAAAAAGTATCCTGTTATTGAATTTGGTGTTAGCTCGCCAAACAATCGCTTACCGATAAAATAATAAATCGATTGAATCAAAACATATACGGCATCAATTCCTAATATTCCAGGCGATAAGTATCGACTTTGAATAACCGTTTGAAACACAATCGTACTCGGTATCACCAGTGCCGCCACTAATAAATAGCCCCACAATTTCGTCAATCGTGAAACTTGAATATAAGGCGATAACATAAAAATATCCCAGCCAAGATAGGTCATCATCACGACTACCAACAAAAGTACTAACAACCATAAATATTTATGTTTCATGCACTCGTCGCCCCTCTCCTTGAAAACAACATACTTAAAAAGAAGATGCCACCAATAAAGGTAATGAGCAGACTTACTGGCAATTCATAAGGTGCAATCAATGTGCGGGCTAAAATATCACAGATAAGTACAAATAAACTCCCTGACAACATCACTATCGGTAACGATTGTTGCATCGAATCAGAAAAAGTCATGCGAACTAGATTTGGAATAATGACACCGATAAAAGGTAAAGTCCCGACAATCATTACATTCACTGCACAAATCAAGCAGACGCCTGCAATGACAAGCCATTTCATTCGCTGATACGCAATACCTAGATTAAGGCTCGCTACTTCCCCTAATTGCATAATCGTCAATGGACGTCTTAACACCCAAATAAGCGATAATAAAATTAATGTCAGCCATAACCATTCATACGACCCTACTTGAATTAGTGAAAAATTTCCTTGCTGCCATGAACTCATGCTTTGGACTAAATCAAACCGATACGCAATAGCAGATGCAATTGAGCCGATGATTTGTCCGTAAATCATACCAAATAATGGAATCGTCCAAACTTGTTTTACTTTAATTTTTACTAAAACGAAAAAGAATAATCCTGTCAGCAATACTGCAAAAATAAACGAACTCATTAATTTTTGTTGCAGAGTCACTTGTGGAAATATCCATAAACTCATCAATAGCCCAAATTTTGCTGATTCAATGGTCCCCACCGTCGAGGGGGCAGCAAAACGATTTTGCGAGATAGCTTGCATTAACATACCAGCGACACTCATACTACTTCCCGCTAACACAATGCTAATGGTACGTGGAATACGTGAATACCATAACACTTTCCACGATAGCTCTGTTAATTGCCCATTCGTATTCCATTCAAGCGGTTGGGCCCCTGTCAATATTGAGGTGACAATCATTATAAGTAAGCATAACCATAAATAAATGGGTTTCATTTTTCAACCTCTTATCAATTTTTGATTCAACGCACATTAGGATTACATTGTTACTATTCCTTGCTTACAATGCATCCTATTCATTCAGAAAATACACGATAATCATAACACATCTTTTCACAATTTTCTGTATTTTAAAAAACATAAGAACCATTACAAAATAGCGTTTTCAGTTCTTTAAAACGATTCTATTATGCCTATATAGGGAGTTTTTTCGCAAAGTGTAATATTGTTCTATTGCTAAAATGCACAAAAATACCGATAAAACTAATATAACTAGCTTTTTATCGGTATTTATTTTCTGCCTCATTAATAATAGCGACTAACCCATTCACCGTCCGCATCATCATAATAATGCTCCGACCACTCATTCCCTTCAAAAATAGCGAGCATCTCTTTGAAATTTTCAGCCGTTACATAATTATCAATCGTATCTCGTTCAATCCAAAATACATCACCCTCTGCTGATGATTTTAACTCACCCTCAAATTGATTTGTCTTATATAACAGAACCACATTGCGAATATTCTTTGCAGTATCATACCACTGCTTCACACCACATAATTCTAAATTCCAAATTGTCAGTCCTGTTTCTTCCTTTATTTCTCGTATAGTAGAACGTACAAAAGATTCTCTCGGCTCTACCTTACCACCTGGAAAGACAATACCTGACCACGATGATTTTTTTCGGTCTTGTACTAAAATGCGACTATCATCGCACACCATGCACATATTATATAATTTTACTGTTTCATTCATGTTTTATCCTCTATTTCTATTTGAAAAAAGGAGGACATTGACGCCCCCCTTAATCACTCACATGCTATGTTAAGCTAATTTTGCCAATTGTACCATACGTTCACGGACAGCTACTAACTGTTGCTCGTATTCTGCTTGTTTTGCACGTTCTTGAGCTACAACTGCTTCTGGTGCTTTCGCTACGAATTTTTCATTGCTCAATTTATTCACAACACGACTCACTTCGTTTTCTAATTTTTCAACTTGAGCTTCCAAACGTTTAATTTCATCTTCTACTTTAATCAAACCAGCCAGTGGCATTAAAATTTGTGCAAAGGCAACTGTTTGAGAAACAACTTCCTCTGGTGCTGACGGATTCGTTGCGATTTCTAATTGTGCTGGATTACAGAAACGTTCAATATAATGACGATTTTTCACTAATAATTCAACCGTTGCTTCATCATTTGCTTTAACAAATAAATCAACTGCTTTTGATAATGGAGTATTCATTTCATTACGAATCATACGCACTACACGAATTACTTCCATTACTTGTTCCATTTCTTGTTCTGAAATAGCATCAATATACGCATCATTCACCACTGGATAATCAGCAACCACAATTGACGCATTTTCAGGAGCAATTTGTTGCCAAATTTCTTCTGTCACAAATGGCATAATTGGATGTAATAGACGTAAAAATTGATCTAATACATGTACCAATACTGATTTCGTTGTCGTATTATCTGCCGTCTTATCTTGTAATTGTTCTTTCGTCATTTCGATATACCAATCACAGAAATCATCCCAAATAAAGTGGTACAAAGTACGACCCGCTTCACCAAACTCGAATTTATCAAACAGACGTGTCACATCTGCAATCGTTTCTTGTAAACGAGCTAAAATCCAACGGTCAGCTAAAGTTAAATCTTCACCGATATGAATATCTTCAATCGTCATATCACCAACATTCATTAAGGCAAAACGACTTGCATTCCAAATTTTATTAATAAAGTTCCAAGCTGCACTTAATTTTTCTTCGCTATAACGTACATCTTGTCCTGGAGCAGAACCATTTGCTAAGAACCAACGTAAAGCATCTACACCAAATTCGTCGATAACATCCATAGGGTCAATCCCATTACCTAGTGATTTCGACATTTTACGTCCTTGAGCATCACGAATTAAACCATGTATCAATACATTTTGGAATGGACGACGTTCAGTAAATTCTAAACTTTGGAAAATCATACGACTTACCCAGAAGAAGATAATGTCATATCCAGTTACCAATGTAGAAGTTGGGAAGTAACGCTCAAAATCTTTTGTATCTTCTGGCCAACCCATTGTTGAAAATGGCCATAATGCACTTGAGAACCATGTATCGAGTACATCTTTATCACGTGTCCAATTTTCTTCATCTGCTGGTGCTACTTCGCCGACATAAATTTCACCTGTTTGATTATGATACCAAGCCGGAATTTGATGACCCCACCATAATTGACGTGAAATAACCCAATCATGAACATTTTCCATCCAACCCATAAAGGTTTGGTTAAAGCGTGGTGGGAAAAATTCTACTGCATCATCACTTGATTGATTGTCAATAGCACGTTGTGCTAATGGTGCCATTTTAACAAACCATTGAGTTGATAATAATGGTTCCACTACGGCTCCACTACGTTCAGAATGCCCCACACTATGTGCATGCGATTCAATTTTCACCAATAAGCCTAATGTCTCTAAATCTTTAATAATTTGTTTACGTGCAACAAATCTGTCCAAGCCCTCGTATTTACCAGCTAAGTGATTCATCGAACCGTCTAAATTCATGACATTAATTCGTAGCAAGTCGTGGCGATTTCCTAACTCAAAGTCATTCGGGTCGTGAGCCGGTGTCACTTTCATCGCACCTGTACCAAATTCAATATCAACATATTCATCAGCGATAATTGGAATTTCACGATTCATTAATGGTAACATTACCGTTTTACCGATTAAATGGCTGTAACGTTCATCATTAGGGTTCACCACTACTGCCGTATCACCTAACATTGTTTCCGGACGTGTTGTCGCAATTTCTAATTTTTCATCACTTCCCACAATCGGATAATGAATATGATAAAATGCCCCCTCAATTTCTTTGTGGATAACTTCAATATCCGATAAAGCTGTTTGTGCTTTTGGATCCCAATTGATAATATATTCACCACGATAAATTAAGCCTTTTTCATATAATTGAACAAATACTTTATTAACTGCTTTATTCAGACCCTCATCTAGTGTAAAACGTTCACGAGAATAATCGACAGATACCCCCATTTTACCCCATTGTTCACGAATCGTAGCAGCATACTCTTCTTTCCATGCCCATACTTGTTCTACAAATTTTTCACGACCTAAATCATGACGTGAAATGCCTTCTTTGGCTAATTTTTCTTCAACTTTTGCTTGTGTCGCAATACCGGCATGATCCATACCTGGCAACCATAAAGTATCAAATCCTTGCATACGTTTTTGACGGATAATCATATCTTGTAAAGTAACATCCCAAGCATGTCCTAGATGCAATTTACCAGTAACATTTGGTGGTGGGATAACAATTGAATATGGCTCTGCATTTGGGTCTTCACTCGGTTTGAAAACGCCTGAGTCTACCCATTGTTGATATTTCCCTGCCTCAACCTCTTGTGGTTGATATTTAGTTGACATTTCTTTTTTCATTTTTCTACCTCCATTTTTGGCTCGCTCGCACTATACTTTTTCTAACAAAATAAAACGCCCCATGTATGTTACTACATAGGACGTCAATTAACGTGGTACCACCTAAATTTTGAAGTGTTTAAACACTTCACTCATTGCCTTGTTATCGAAGTGGATCTCCGTGTCGCACTACTAAGTTAAATAACCGTTGGCACGCCAAACTCCAAGCTACCTTCATTTGCTTTGAAAACTTTCACCAACTGTTTTCTCTCTGACAAATTCGCAAATTACTCTTCTCTTCATCGTCATCAATATTCTGGTTCCAACTCGTTGAAATATCTCCACTTCAAAAGCCGCCTATGTGCGTTTCTCCAGTGGTTCATTTCAGAACACTCATTGTCACACTCTATTTTATTAAAAATAAGATTTTCCTTAGTTTAACAGAAAATAATATACGTTGCAATCACATTTATAAATGAATTGAGCTAAACAACACTCCAATATCCTCTAACTCATTCAGGGGGTTCAGCATTATAATACCATATTTCAATCAAAATTCCGAATCTTTTTTCCTTTCGCAAAAACTTTATCAAAAGTCCTTTTTTCCTAGAATATTTTTGATACAATAGCATGTATTGAAAAACGAAGTTGAAAGGTGGATTTTAATGCAAATTGGATTTGATAGTGAAAAATACCTCGATGAACAGAGCCAATATATAAAAGAACGAGTGGCACAATATGACAAACTGTACCTAGAGTTTGGTGGTAAATTAATGGGTGACTTCCATGCAATGCGTGTCTTACCTGGTTTTGACCCTGACGGAAAAATCAAATTATTAGCACGCTTAAAAGACCAAGCCGAAATTATTATTTGTATTTATGCTGGTGATGTCGAAAACAAAAAAGTTCGTAGTGATTTAGGTATTACTTACGACCAAGATGTTTTGCGAATGATTGATGATTTACGTCATTGGGATTTGACAGTTAATAGTGTGGTCATTACACGTTACAATGGACAATCTGCAGCACAACAATTAAAAACAACATTAGAACGCAGAGGGTTAAAAGTCTTTACGCATGGGAATACACAAGGTTATCCAATGGACGTTGATACCATTGTGAGTGAAGAGGGATATGGTAAAAATACATACATCCCAACAACAAAACCATTAGTTGTCGTGACAGCCCCTGGCCCAAATAGTGGTAAACTCGGTACTTGCTTGAGTCAGCTTTATCATGAAGTTCAACAAGGACGCACAGCTGGTTATGCAAAATTCGAGACTTTCCCAGTATGGAACTTACCACTAAAACATCCTGTTAACATCGCATACGAGGCTGCAACAGCCGATTTAGAAGATGTTAATATGATTGATACTTTCCATTTGGAAAAATATGGAGTTACAACGGTTAACTATAACCGAGATATTGAAGCATTTCCACTCTTACGTCGTATCTTAACCAAGATTAGTCAAACCGATGTCCCTTATTTTTCACCGACAGATATGGGGGTCAATCGTGTTGGATTTGCGATTACTGATGATAATATCGTACAAGAAGCTGCAAAACAAGAAATTATTCGTCGCTACCTAACATCTCAAACTGAATATAAAAAAGGACTTGTCACCGTTGAAACAGCTCAACGCAGTAAATTAATTATGGATGAAATGGGACTTTCAACTAATGACCGTCCAGTCGTACAAGCTGCTCGTGAAAAATCCTTAAAAGATAGTGTTCCAGTTGTCGCCTTAGCACTACCTGACGGTACGATTGTAACAGGTAAACATAGTGACATTATGAGTGCCTCAGCTGCTTGTGTATTAAATAGTATTAAACGTTTAGCACATATTAGCGATGATTTACATCTGTTAGCACCTATGATTTTAGAAGCAATCGACCAACTAAATACTGGGGTATTACAGCGTAGACATCATGTATTAAACACGACTGAAGTATTAATTGCTTTAAGTATGTCTGCCGTAACCAATCCGTCTGCATCAGCAGCACTGAAACAGTTGCCAATGCTACGTCACCTACAAGCTCATAGCACTGTCATTGCTACTAAAGCAGATGACGAAGCATATCGTAATTTAGGTATCATGATTACCAGCGACCCAGAGTTTGCGAATGACCAATTGTATTATGGTGGGTAATATATTTTATTAATAATACATACAGTGCACAAAACTTAATCGTCACACTACAAAAAAACAGAGCCACATCGACTGATGACGCTCTGTTTTATTTTTAATCCAATTTTTGTACATCAAATTTCTGCTTATACTCTCTAAAAGTATAATAAATCGAAGTAATAATTCCAACCAATGAATACATGAATAATTTTGCTAATTCAGTAGCATAGAATGTTGCATCAATATATTCATTGTCTAGCAAAACCGGAATATTTTGATAGACATCAAAGAAATTTGCCTCCACTTGACGTGCAATTGATATTGCCCAATCAATTTTATAAGCAATATATACCATGATAAGTGCCATTAAAAAACTCACAAAAACTCCGAACCATGAGAAACGTTTTGCTAACAATTCATAACCTTTCACCGTTGCAAAACCGATAACTAGCCCACCAATGACTGAAACATATCCCAACTGTCCAATAATGATAATCACTGCCGCACCAATTAAAGAGCCTAAAAATGCTCCAATAATACCTAATAAACGACTCTCTTTTTTACTTTCACGCTCTTGTTTTTGACGGTCAATATCCGAGTAAATTTGATTAAACTCTTCTTGATTCAATAACTGAATAACATTTTGAACGATATAAACAGAAGTTTCTGTTTGATTTACATCTATTTCAGAACAGTTTACAAATTGATGCTTTTGTAAAAATTGCATCACTAAAGGAAATACAATTAAAACATTTTCTTTTGTTTTATTTTTTGTCATTCCTTGTTTGATTGTAATGTTCGTTTTATATGTATCACAAGTTACAGCAGAAATTTCTTTAGTTAAATTCTTTAATTCTTCACTTAACGCTTTAGTTATCGGTTGCCCATCTTTTTGAATGGACACAATTAAAGTAGACAGACCATTTTTCTTGCCCTCTCCCATTTTTAACGCAACCGTAAAACCATTTTGCTGACCATAGATAATTGTCGATTCTTGATTATATTTCAACCCTAATGTATTAGCCACTTCTGTGCGAATATTTTTCAAAAAAGTCACTCTCCTAATTAATGCATATTGATAGTCATCTATTCAAAGCAGACAAAACTTATTGCTTACGCTATTAATTTCTTATCCTATCAATAAAATTGATTTTACCCTATTTGTTCAGACAATACAATTTTTTATTATCGCCCACACTTTTATACTTTTTCAATCCCATAAAACAGCAAAACACCGAAACTTCCGTTTGAAAAACGAAAATTTCGGTGCCTTATTTTATTCATGCTCGCTCAGACTACTTCACCTTAGCTCACACCAATTATTTTAAGACAATTTTACCAATAACTTGACCTTTTGTTACAGTACCTGATGCTGTTAATTCAAATGAATCAATAACATCAATACCATTTGTAAAGATAACAATCATTGCATTGTCCTTACCTTCAGCTTCTAAAGCTGCTAAATCAACATTAGAAACTGTTGTTGTTTCAGTTACTGTTTGATTTTCAGATACAACTGTATCAAATGGCCCACCATTTAACGCAACAGTATCAATTCCCATATGTAATAATACTTCTAATGCTCCAGCTTTGAAACCAATCGCATGTTGTGTTGGAAATACATTGACAATAGTACCTGCAACTGGTGATGTAATCGTACCATTTGCTGGCACAACAGCAAAACCGTCACCCATCATTTTTTGTGCGAACACAACATCATTTACATTTTCAATATTAATTAATTCACCGTCAGCTGGTGCGTATAATACAACTTCTTTTACTTCTGGTTGTGCTTCTTCTTTTTTCTTTTTAAAAAATCCAAACATATTTTTTTACCCCTTTATTCATTCGTTCTCACAAACTTCATTGAGTGCATAAATTCAATCACACTCTGTTGTCTGTTCATATTTCAATAGTCGTATTATACCACAACCTTGTCGCATAAGTAAAAAAATATCGCTAAATCAATTTGAAAAGTGTATAATGGAAACCAAATGGAGACTTAGCAACACAAACCGCTTGATAAAAGTTAGAATTAACAGTAGTTAACTATCGCTACTGTATCACTCCATATTAAAAGAAAGAGAGGTCTATCTATTCATGCTTGAATCGATTGATTTATTAGAACTTATTCGTATTCTTATCTTAAGTATCGTACAAGGAATTACCGAATGGCTACCCATTAGTAGTACCGGACACATGATTTTAGTGGAAGAATTTTTCCCACTAACTTCTAGCCCTGCCTTTAAAGAATTATTTATGGTGTTGGTACAACTCGGTTCTATCTTTGCCGTAGTTGTCCTTTACTTTAACAAATTAAATCCACTATCTCTAAGAAAATCACCACAAGAACGTACGGACACTTGGATTATCTGGTTTAAAGTGGTAGTCGCAAGTATTCCTGCCGTATTATTTGGTTTCATCTTAGATGACTATATGGATAAATACTTGAACACCCCACTCGTAGTAGCAGCAATGTTAATCTTATATGGTTTTGCTTTTTTATGGGTCGAATCACGTCAACCATCTAAACATGCACACGAAATCAACTCATTTCATAAATTAACATTCCGAGATGCCTTTATGATTGGTTGTTTTCAAGCATTAGCCATTATTCCCGGAACATCTCGTTCAGGTGCTACGATTATCGGTGCTTTATTACTTGGCTCTTCTCGTTTTATCGCAACTGAATTTTCATTTTATATGAGTATTCCGATTATGTTCGGTGCGAGCTTGAAAAAACTCATCAAATTCGGTCTTGTCTTTTCTCAATCAGAATTGATTTATTTAGGAATCGGTATGTTAGTTGCCTTTATTGTGTCATTAATCGCCATTAAATTCTTATTGAATTACATTAAACGTCATGACTTTAAAGTATTTGGTTACTATCGTATTATTCTCGGTTCTATTATTATATTGTATTTCTTATTTACAGGATTACATTAATTTTTCTATTCAGAGTGTTTCACGAATCAGCGTGAGGCACTCTTTTATTTATAATCTTTATAATTATTGATTTTTTATTTATAATTGTTATAATTAATAAAGAGAGGTGATATGACAATGAAAACATGGATAAAACAAAATATTCAATTACTCTGTACACTTTTTTGTGCAATATTTATTGGTATTGGATTGATATTTCAGCAAAGCAACACTCAACTTGCTGCTATCTGTTTTATCATCGGATTTATAATCGGTGGCTGGCAAGCAGCTTATGACGGAATTTACGAACTATTAGTAGAACGTCATCTATCAGTAGATATTTTAATGATTCTCGCTGCTATTGGAGCCGGATTGATTGGATACTGGTTAGAGGGAGCACTATTAATTTTTATCTTCTCGCTATCTGGCACGCTCGAACATTTAACCATGCGAAAAAGCCGTCAAACGATTGAGGCACTGTTATCATTAGCACCACAAGTTGTACGAGTAGACAAAAATGGTAAAATAATCGAAACTCCGATTGAAAACGTAGCAGTTGGTAGCCGTATCCATGTACGAAAAGGCGATATTATCCCACTCGACGGTATCTTACTGTCTGAGCAAGCATTCATTAATGAGGCATCAATTACTGGTGAATCATTCCCTATCAACAAGATGATGAATGATAAATTGATAAGTGGAACACTTAATAGTGGTGAACCTTTTTATATGGAAAGCCAAGCAACTTATACAGATTCCTATTTTAATCGAATAGTCGAAATGGTTAAAACGGCACAAGACACACAATCAGCTACAGATAAGTCCGTTAACTACATCGAAAATACTTATGTAAAAGTTGTCCTAATCATCGTACCACTTTTCATTCTCATCACTGCTACACTGCTCAATTGGGGCTGGATGCATGCATTTTATCGCGGTATGGTATTATTAACCGTTGCATCTCCCTGTGCACTCGTAGCCAGTGCCAGTCCTGCCAATTTATCTGCATTAAGTCGAGCAGCTAAAAACGGTATTTTGATGAAAGGGAGCGATACCTTTGATGTTCTGAAACAAGTTGATTGCATTTGTTTTGATAAAACTGGAACATTAACTATGGGTCAGCCAAGCGTAGTGTCATCTCATATTGAACCATGGGTTAATGCTGAACAATTTGCTCAAATTGTTGTCAGTGCAGAGCAACACTCAACCCACCCTATTGCTTTAGCCTTATTCAAACATTTACATACACACGCTCTTGACGATGTCCTTGTCGAAGATATTACTGGAAAAGGACTGCAAGTGACGCAGCAACAGAATATTTGGAAAATTGGAAAATACGATTTTGTAATGTCGCATTCATCTATAAATGAGACAATTCAACAAAAGGTTACCGACTTACAAGCAAAAGGACATACACTCATCTTTGTTTCGTGCAATCAACAATTTGCTGGATACTTTGCATTAAGTGATGTCATTAAACCACAAGCACGTGAAATGATTGCTGAATTGAAACAATTAGGTATCACAGCCATTATGTTAACTGGCGACCAAGAAAAGACAGCTCGCTATGTGGCAGAACAAGTGGGAATTGAAACAATCAAAGCTAACTGTTTGCCAGCAGATAAACTGAATTATTTAAAAAGTTTGCAAGAACAAGGTAAAACTAGTGCAATGGTAGGAGACGGAATCAATGACGCCCCTGCATTAGCTTTAGCCAATATCGGTATCGCTATGGGTAGTGGTACAGATGTGGCGATTGAAACGGCTGATATTATTTTGATAAAAGATAATTTAGATACCTTACCTTTTTTATTCACCTTAACTCAAAAAATGCACCGTATCGTCAATATCAACTTAATCTTTTCATTGTCGGTTATCGTCTTATTAATTTTAGCTAATGTTTTACAAATGATTAATTTACCACTTGGTGTTGTCGGTCATGAGGGCAGTACCATATTAGTCATTTTAAATGGTTTGCGACTACTTAATTTTAAGTCCAATAAATTATAAACTTACATCAAAACAAGGAGAGCAAGATTCAACCCACTCTCCTTGTTTGCATTGTATCAAGATTCCTTATAATGACGCTCCACTAATGAAATACGGTATCCTTCATCTTTCAGCACTTGAATGATTTGTGCTTTATGCTCAGAACCATAGGTTTCAATTGTTATCGTCACACTCACTTCACTAAAGCGTTCCAAAATAGAAAATTGGTCATGCTCTAAACGAATAATATTTCCTTTTTCTCTCGCAATCAAGCCAGTAATATGTTCCAATTCCCCTGGTTTATCACTAATATCAGCACTAAAAGTAAACACTCGGTCACGCATATATAAGCCACGCTGAACTAAACTATTAATTGTCAGTACATCAATATTCCCCCCACTAATAATACTGATAACATTTTTCCCTTTCAATTGTTCCTTTAATTTAAATAAAGCGGCTACCGTAATCAAGCCTGCATTTTCACAGACTAATTTATGCTGCTCTACCATACTTAAAAAGGAATCTATAAGATTGACATCATCTACTGTTATTATTTCATCGATACATTGTGAAACCACCGCATACGTTAACTTACCCGGTGTTTTCACTGCAACACCGTCAGCAATCGTTTGAACTTTTGGCAGACTTTGAACTGTCCCCTTTTCAAGCGATAATTTCATAGAGGCTGCTCCAGATGGTTCTACTCCGATTACTTTTACTGACGGCTTTAATAATTTAGCTAGGCGAGCCACTCCACTAGCTAAACCACCACCACCAATCGGAACTAAAATAACATCAACTTCTGGTAGCTCATCAAGAAGTTCAAAGGCAATCGTTCCTTGTCCTACAATCACATCTAAATCATCAAATGGCGGAATATATGTATAATCATGTAACTCAGCTAATTCCAATGCTTTTGCAGCTGCTTCATCAAATACTTCACCACTCAATACAACTTCTGCACCTAATTTTCGTGTTTTATTGATTTTTAAAAGTGGTGTATTGATTGGCATTACAATCGTTGCCTTTACACCTAAAGCACGTGCAGCAAAAGCAACTCCTTGTGCATGATTCCCTGCACTCGCTGCAATTAAGCCTCGTTTCTTTTGCTCTTTGGATAAGTTAAAAATTTTATAGTAAGCACCTCTAACTTTATAAGAACCCGTTCTCTGCAAATTTTCTGGCTTTAAATAAATCGCAGCATCAATTAACTCTGAAAAAAAATCACTATAAATTAAATTTGTAGGATTTAGCACTTCTTTTAATTGATGACGTGCGTCGGAAAAACGGTGAAATGGTAATGCTGCTAATACATCATTAGACATGGAAAAACAACTCCTTTTGATTATTCAGGCAATCCTATTTTTATTATTAGTATATCATGTTTTAAAAGCGTTTTCAGTTAAGTGTTTAGAATTTTTCATATGCAAGAAATAATCTCAGAGGCGTGCTGATAACCATTTTACTCGTTACACTTTTTTTCTATTACTTTCATGTTTAGAATAGACTTTTTACCACTATGATATTCAATTACTCTAACGCAATATTTTCAATATCTAATTCTGCATCAAAAAATAATCTTCTTACAGAACCAATCACATCTTCCCATACATACTCTTTAGCATACGAATACTTTTTGCTATACCTCTCCCACTTTATTCTCATTCCCATATCTTCTTCTAATGACAAAATTATATTTTCTGCATTACTCAATAAGGTTAGTGTTCCTCTTTGATTTGCTGTATTAAATAACGCTTCTTTGAATAGTTCTCGATTGATTGCTTGGTATTTTATTAATACATGAATGTCATAGAAATCTCTCATTCTTGTATTCGTAATTGTTTTCGAAATAATTGTTTCTAATTTTTCAGCTAATATCGTTTCAATAGGATATGCAAAAATTGGTATCGTCCTATTTTCAAACATTAAGGAATAAGCATAATTTATTTCTTTCGGAGTTATTATATCTCCTGTTGATATGTCTAATTTCAAGGGGATTACTGCCTTATCTATTTTTGCTTCCATACTAAAGCGTAAACCTGAGTAATCCGCTTCATCTAATATCTCAGAAATACCTTTTAACCTAAAATCTACTTTATCTTCAATCTCCATACTGCAAATTTCGCTTATTATTTTGCCTATTTTATCCATAGACACATCTATCCCCTTAACTGTAGTATCAATATCCATGGTTGACCTTGTTTCATCACCTAATAAATTAGATACGAGCATGCCACCTTTTAGAATAAAATATGACCGATATTCTGATTTTGATAGTCTTTCTAAAAAACGTTCCATCATATATTTTCTTATTAATATTTGTGGATTAACATCTATGATTCTGGATAAATTATTTATTAAATCTTTAAGTTGTTTTGATGTCTTAATCATTATAAAAACACCTCTAAATAATTGCTTAAAAATTTTTTTACGCGTAATTTTTCAGAATACTCCATTAAGCGATGCAAATTCTTGTCTTTCCTTTTTATATATTTCTTTAATGCCTCTTGTAAAATTCGGTTATCCATAGTCGAACGATTTCTAATCATGTCGCAAATAGTTCTCTCCGGATTATAGCTTATTACTTCGTTACCAAATGGTGTTTTTACTTTTAACATTCCTAACTCAAACAATTCCTTTTTAATTGAAAATACTTTGATATTTTCTTTCCTCAAATGGCTCGCATTATATCCTGATTTAACTGTTACATTTTGTTGAAATGGCTCTTGGTCTGTCATATCTAATAAATACAAAGCTGTTTCATGCGAAAAAATAACTTTCGGACAACGCAATTGCAATAAATATAATGGGTCTTCCCATACATCAGGAGAAATATAAATTCCTCTTGAAACACGTTTATAATCATAACGTTCAACAAATTCTTTCAACATAAACTTTGAAATTTCTTTTTTCGTAATATCCGATGTCTGAATAATTCCCTCCTGTTCTTCAGCAATTCGATAAATCAAATCCACTTCTTTCATACTATCACAACCTTCCACGCTTATATTATAAATTAAATAAGCGTGGAAGTATAGAAGATTCTAATACTTATTCTATACCTCACTACATAAAATAACTATTTTTCCTCTCTCTACATACTCAAACTACAAAAAATAGAACCCACTGCCTTAATAGCACTGGATTCTATTTAACTAAAACTCGCTCTAAATCTATCTGATTTCCAATCCTTCAACATTTGTTAAAGCTGCTGTAATACGATTCATCGCATTCACGACATCTTCTTCAGTCAATGTCTTTTCTGGATTTTGGAATGTTAAGCGATAAGCTAATGATTGATTATCTTCCCCAATTTTCAAATCAACAAAACGGTCAAACAATTCTACTGAACGTAAATATTCGCCACCATTTTCTTGAATGATATTTACCAATGTTTGTTGTGCCAATGATTTAGGTACTAATAATGCTAAATCTCGTGTTGTAGATGGATATTTCGGAATCACTGACTGTACCAATGCAGGACGATTATAAGCCAATAGTGCATCAAAATCCAACTCTGCGTAATAAGTCGCTTCCGGTAAATCTTGTGCTTTCGCAAAAGCTGGGTGAAGTTGTCCAAAGTAACCGATAATCTCACCGTCCAATAACACTTCTGCCGTACGACCTGGGTGCAATACTTCAAAGCGTTGTGTCGCTTGATATTGAATCGCATCCGATACACGAATCGCTTCAAAATATGTTTCCAATATTCCTTTCATGCTGAAGAAATCATAAGTTTGAGCTGATTGATACCATGAAGTTGTCTGATTTACACCTGACACTAAAAAGGCAAGACGTTCAGCTTCTTTAGGTTGTTGATTTTCATTTTGACCAAAATATACTTTGCCCATTTCATAAAAGGCTAATGGACTATTTTGACGTGCATGGTTATATTTAGCAATTTCCACTAATGCTGGGAATAGGCTTTGACGCAATACGGAACGCTCTTCACTCATCGGTAATGCCAATGAAACAACTGGCTCTTCACTGCGAATCCAGTCAACAGCTGCTGGTGAAGTTAAGACATAACTAATTGTTTGATTTAAACCTAAGCCTTCTGCTATTTGACGAGTATGGCGTACAAAACGTTGTTTATCGCTTAATTTTCCTGGTGTACTCGGTACAGTAGGCAAGCTAGTTGGAATATTATCATAACCATAAATACGTGCAATTTCTTCTAAGACATCAGCTTCAATCGTAATATCCCAACGGCGTGGTGGTATCGTAACTGAAAAACGGTCTTCAGCAATCTCACTGTTAAATCCTAAACGGTCAAAAATAGCTTTCAACTCTGCTGGCGTGATACGGATTCCTAAACGACGTTCAATCACATCATAGTCAAGTGTAATCGTTGGTGAATCAACCGTTAATGTATTGACTTCTTTAACCCCTTGTTCAACTTCACCTTGTCCAAGTTGTGCGATTAAATGAGCTGCATACTCACCAGCTTCATCAATTGTCGCCAAATTAATTCCTTTTTCAAAACGCAGACTTGATTCTGAACGTAAATTAAATTTATTCGATGTTTTACGAACTGATTGACGGTCGAAAACAGCTGTTTCCAATAGAACTGTTTGTGTCTTATCTGACACTTCCGTAGCCAAACCACCCATGACACCAGCTAATGCAATTGATGTTTCTCCTGATTTAATGACTAAATCACTTGACGCTAAAGTACGTTCCACACCGTCCAAAGTTTCAAAGACTTCACCGTCAACGGCAGCCTCAACACGAATCGCTTTACTTACTAATGTATCAAAATCAAAAGCATGCATCGGTTGTCCAAATAACATTAAACAGTAATTAGTCACATCAACAATATTATTAATAGGACGAATTCCAGCTTTCATCAAACGCATTTGTAACCAAATTGGACTTTCAGATACTGTTACATTTTTAATCACACGTAATTGGTAGCGTGGTGAATGTGTAGATTCTGGCACTTCTACCGTTACAGCATCTAATAATGAAGAACTCGCTGATAATGTTGCTTGCACACTATCATTCAAGCTGACAGGTTGGTCAATGACTGCACCTACTTCATAAGCAGCACCACGCATTGATAAAGCATCAGCACGGTTTGGTGTAATCGACAACTCTAAAATTGGGTCATCAAGTTGTAAATATCTAACAGCACTCTCTCCTACTGGTGCATCTTGTGGTAATAAGAATAAACCGTCAGCATATTTTTTTGGTACCACATTCGCTTTAAAGCCTAATTCTTGTAATGCACATAACATACCTTCCGATACTTCACCACGTAGTTTGCTCTTTTTAATTTTAAAATCACCCGGTAACACTGCCCCTTCAAGAGCCGTAATCACTTTCGCACCCTTATGAACATTTGGTGCACCACACACGATTTGACGTAAAGTACCGTTACCTACATCTACTTTCGTAATATGTAAATGGTCACTATTTGGGTGAGCAACACATTCAATCACTTCTCCGACCACTAATTTTGTCAGATTTTCACCATAATTTTCGACACCCTCAATTTCAATCCCACTGCGTGACATTTTATCAGCCAGTGCTACTGCTGATACATTTGATAAATCAACAAATTCTGATAACCATTCTCTTGATAAAAACATTAGTTTTGCCCTCCTTTGAACTGCTCTAAGAAGCGTAAATCATTTTGATAGAAATGACGAATATCATCAACATTATATTTTAACATCGCTACACGGTCTGGTCCTAAGCCAAATGCAAATCCAGAGTATTGTGTTGAGTCAATTCCAGCCATTTCTAATACATTTGGATGCACAATTCCAGCACCTAAAATTTCAATCCAGCCTGTTTTTTTGCAGACAGAACAGCCTTCACCACCACATTTAAAGCATGAAACGTCTACCTCTACAGACGGTTCAGTGAATGGGAAGAAACTTGGACGTAAGCGAATTTCACGTTCTTTACCGAATAAAGTTTGTGCAAATTGTAATAGTGTACCTTTTAAATCAGCTAATGTTATATTTTTATCAACTACTAAGCCTTCAATTTGATGAAATTGATGTGAGTGTGTCGCATCATCGCTGTCACGACGGAATACTTTACCAGGACTAATCATTTTTAGTGGCCCATTTTTTTCAAAATCATGCTGTTCCATTGTACGTGCTTGAACTGGTGAAGTATGTGTACGCATTAACACTTCTTCTGTAATATAAAACGTATCTTGCATATCACGTGCTGGATGCCCTTTTGGTAAATTCATCATCTCAAAGTTATAGTGGTCTAATTCCACTTCAGGCCCCTCAATAACTTGATACCCCATACCGATAAATAAATCTTCGATTTCTTCCATTGTTTGCGTAATAATATGACGACTACCATAATGTTGATGACGACCTGGTAAGGTCACATCTAATGTTTCCTCTGCTAACTGTTGTGTTAATTCACGATGCTCTATATCTTGCAGACTGTGTCCTAAACGCATTTCAATTTCTTGCTTAAATTCATTCATCTTTTGACCTAATGTTTTACGGTCATCATTATTCAAATCTTTCATTACTTTTGCAATTTCGTTAATTGCACCTTTTTTTCCACTGTATTTAATACGCAAATCATTCAATTGCTTAATCGAATTGACCTGTTGCAAATCTTGAATTGCCTCTGCAACCAGTAAATCTATCTTATCTAAAGTTTCTTGTAACATAGTTATCATGAATACTCCTCCTAAAAATATATGATGTTCATGCAAAAATTTTCCACAAAAAATACGCCCCTATCAAAAGGGACGCATGACCGTGTTACCACCCTCGTTCAAATAGGTAGACAAATTTCCTATTTGCACTCGTTATCGTTAACCGTGATTAGCGGAATCTTTTTCAAAATTAAAATAATTTCTTAACAGATTAACTCCGAAAGCGAAAGTTTCATGCGACTTATATGATTTAGTTTCAGTCTCGCTAAATCTCCCTGCAGTAGCACACGTCACTGTTTTCATCATTGTTTATGGGCTCATTATATCAAGTATCACATAAAGTTTCAATTTAAATCTGAAATGTCTATGCTAAATTCAACCTTTAGCTATTTTTCGTCACTCTTGCTGCCCCTAACATCACTGCAAAAATCAGTGGAAATAGTAAACTCGTTAAAATACCGATACGAAAATCATTAGCAAAATAACTGGCAACTCGTCCGATTAAAAACGGTCCAATCGTGCAACCTAAATCACCTACTAATGCTAATAATCCAAACATCATTGGTCCATTGTGTGACATTCCTTGCGTTGCTAATGAATACGTTCCTGGCCACAAAATACCAACTGCACCACCATATAATGCACTGGCAAATAAACTCAGCCATGGAGACGGACTCCACGACATCAGCACAATCGCAAGCGTTAGGGCAACCAAACAAATTTTGATAAAAGTACGAATTGAAAGACGATGACTTCCAAAACCAAAATAAGTTCGTGCCAATCCCATCATTACAGCAAATGATAACGGTCCTGCTAAATCTCCTACTGCTTTGGTTAATCCTACCGTTTCCTCCATAAATAAAGATAGCCACTGGCTCAATGCCATTTCACTTGCTCCAGCTGAAAACATCATTAAAGCATAAGTCCAAAAAGTTTTTTTCGTCAATAATTGATAAAATCGCAATGGTTCTTCTACTTCTTCGATTACTGTCGGTAATGGCACAAACAAAAACTGAATGAAATTATACAATGGTAAGATACACCAAAGTAATGTCAACCAACGCCAATTTTCAATCCCAATCACATAGAAATATAATGCCGCCAAAATCGTGACCCCAACAAATCCCCAACTATAAAATGAATGTAAAATACTCATCATTCTTTCGCTATTATCATTTGGGACAGCTTCCACGATTGGATTAGTTACAACTTCAATCAGTCCGCCACCTGCACTATACAAAACCGTCGCAATCATCAATGCGATATACGGTTGCGACATCGCTTGAGGTAAAAATGCCATTGCGATAAATCCTAAAACTGCTAGTAAATGGGCTAATAATGCTGTCCAACGATAACCAAGCAGACGAATAATCGGAATAGACAATGCATCAGCTAATAATTGCACTAAAAAATTGACGGTTACTAAGCCTGTAAGTGCCAGAATATTAATTTGAAATTCCTCTTGAAATCTCACGAAAAGCAAAGGAACATAATTAATCACCATCGCTTGTATCACATAGGCAAAACAACATGCCAATACAGTGTCACGATACGTTTTCACTCTCATTCGTTCACATCCTCCTGCTCAATTAGCTGATTCATTATTTTCGATAATTCTGCTTGCGAAAGAATCTTTAATTCATTCGGTGCTGGCATTTGCCACTCTAACGGTCTAAATACATAATCAATTTGAAATTCATACGTTCTAAAATCAGCCGTTTGATTATTAAAAATATTTAAATCCACATTTTCAGTAATGCCGTTTAATGTCAATTTATACATCTGATTATTGTGATTGTAAACTAACTTAAAATCAATTAATTTATCGGTTACACCGGCTGTTTCAATGACTTGTTCTTGCTCTAAATTCGGTAAATCTCGCTTATTGTCCAATCCGTCAATTGTCGCTAAATAAGTTGGAGATAATTGATTGGTCAAAGACATAGTATAGGACAAACCACTTTCTATCGGCATCAATTTTAATCGTTGAGTCAGCTGAGCACTCTGTTCATCCATTGACATATCGACATTGTAATGCATTCCCAAGTAGAGATTATTTTTAAATAAATACTCCGGAATAGCAATCCGATGTAAATTCAGAAAATAAGTATTATTTAACTCATATACATCACGCTCATCTGCCTCCAATAAGCGTGATAAATTGGGTAATAGTAAGGCAACATCATTTAAATTCTGTACTAAAGTCTGCCCGTCGATGTCGTCAATCGGAATAAACATCTCTCGATAAGGTGCCATTATAGCGTGCGTATCACGGTTGAACACAGGTAATTTAAAATATTGCATTGATTGCAACCAACCTAAAGCCGTTGTATAGACTTCATAGAAATGATGATAAGCATATAATTCAAAGTGTTGATTTTTCGGATTCGCTTTGCGATTGTAAAAATCAAATATTAGCCGCATATTACCAGTTTCTTGATTGACATCCATTGTAATGATAGCATTTTTTTCGTGACTACGTTGATTCATAATCGTCATCTGTACACGATAACTTGGTACTTCCTGCAATGATTTCAAGCCATTAACTAATGTTTCTAAATTCGTTGTCGACTCCGTATTTACATCGATAGCTAAGGCAGGGACAATATTCAGCCACCCCATACATAAAATCATTGCTAATATGAGTAATTTTTTCAATATAATCCCTCCTACCAATGCTAGCGATTAAAAATACTCTTCTACTTCGATAATTCCATTAACAACTGCTACATCTCGCACGAAGTATTCATGTTCTTTGCTCTCGTTCATATCAACAGTCATTGAATAAGCAAGTTTCCCCTCTTGATGTGGTTTCGCCACTACCTTTTCAACATGCTTTACAACCCAACCACGATGTGTACAATAGACTAAAAATTCTTTAAAGCTATCCATATGTTCAAATACAATATAACAGTCTACTCCTAGCGAACGCATTTCAATATTTTTCTTTAAACGTTGGAAAAGCGTCATAATCAAAATAATCGATACAGCAGTTGCCAAAGCACCTACATAAAATCCAATCCCAATCGCTAAACCGACACACGCTGCTGTCCATAATCCCGCTGCTGTCGTTAAACCTTTAACTTGATTGTATTTCGTTACTAAAATCGTGCCCGCACCTAAAAAACCAATACCACTAATCACTTGAGCTGCCATTCGTGACGGGTCTGATTCGCCATATTTTTCATGAATAAAGATATTGGTCATCATCACTAAGGTTGCTCCAAGACATACCAAAATATGAGTACGAAATCCTGCCGTATGATTTTTCATGGCACGTTCCACACCAATAATACCACCAATTAAAACTGCTAATATAATACGAATATTTATCGACCAAAAATTTAAACTATGTAAATCAATACTTGCCCGCAACGACTTAACTCCATTCTAACACTAGGAAAAGCAGTGATGCATTTCACTAAAATTCCCTATCTACTTTATTTTTCAAATCAGTCACCCATAGGTTGACTATTGTGATGCCTCGAGTTAGTTATACCCAATCATTCCCATATTGACACTAGGGACTTTCAGCTATCACTCGCCTATTATAACACGATTATTCAAAAAAATTTACCTTTTTATTATTCCGACTAATACTCAGTATCAGGTTGTTGTCCGTCATGTGCTCGCCATAAACAGTCGCTAACTATCATCTCTGTAAAATGAGCTGTAAAACTTGAATTTTCTGGACTGCACGCATAAATTCCAAACTTAATAACTCCTTGTGCATTAAATAAATGACAAATACGCATTTGTTCAAAATGCTCACCGTCTGTTGCATACTCTATTTTAAAATCATCTTGACGACGACTTAAACGGAACCATATTTCCTTAACAGTCGCTGGAACTTCCATTGTCGCCCAATCTGAATAACCATGATTTGTTACAACACTTCCTAAATGTTGAAATTGCTCATTTTCAAATTCAACCGACGCTTTAATCCAATGCTCACTATCCAAATACACAATAATTCCGGCTTGGTCAAACCGCTGTTTGCTCCCATTGAAGTCTACTTTCACTAAAAAAGTAAAATATTTTTCTTCTGTTGGCAACTGCAATATTGGTGCATTATCATTTCTAAAATGATAATACGTTCGTTGCCATAAATCCGTATGTGATTCCGTTGTAATAGAAATTTTTTCTGGCTCAATACTATATTCTTTTGGTTCATTTTTCCAACTTAATTTTGCTACATCAAAGCTCATCTAATCCCTCCTAAATAATGAAAGTGACACCCGAGAGTGCCACTAAAATTTGTTTATTGATTATTTGATTGCACCGTCTACCATACCTTTTAAAATTTGTTTTTGTGCAATTAAGAAGATGATAATAATTGGCAACATAACAAATAATGCAGAACTTAAAATCATGTCCCATTCTTTTGTAAAAGCACCTGCAAAGTTAGATACGGCGATTGGTAATGTTTGAATAGCATTTCCTTTACCTAATAATAGTAATGGTAATAAGAAGTCATTCCAAATCCAAATACCATTTAAAATGATAATTGTAATGTAAATTGGTTTTAAAATCGGTAAAACGACATAGAAAAATGTTTGAAATTTATTACAGCCATCAATTTCTGCGGCCTCTTCAATTTCCAATGGCACACCTTTAATAAAACCATGGAACATAAAGATAGAAAGCCCCATACCGAAGCCAATATAGGCTAAAATAATTCCTTGATATGAACGTAATAAGCTAAAGCCCATAAATGGAATCGTAACATGATCACTCACTGTTTTAAACCATGAAATAAGTGGATACATGACAACTTGGAATGGAATTACCATTGACGCAACAAAAATTAAAAAGATTACATTTGACCATTTTGACTGATAACGCACCAAACCCCATGCAGCTAATGATGAAATCAAAGTAATTAAAGTTAATGATAACACTGTAATAATCACAGATGATATAAAACTTTCTTGGTACTTAACTACTGGATTATTCCAAATTTCAACAATATTACTCCAAAGATTGCCCCATTCTTGTGGTAAATTCAATGGATTCGATAAAATTTGTGGCGAAGTTTTCGCCGCATTAATGATAATTAAGATAATTGGACTAATGAAAAGAATAAACGTTAAGGCTGCAAAAATCTCTAATGCCCAACGGCCTGCTGTTTTTTTACTCATTACATCTCAACCTCTTTTCTCTTCGTAATTGTTGTTTGCGTGATACTAATTACCACTAAAATAACGAACAAAATAATCGCTCTAGCTTGTCCACGTGCCATTTGGTTTTCAAGCGATGCTGTATTATAAATATTCATCGTAATAAACTCGGTACTCTTAATCGCTTGGTTTGCCCATAACATAGATGGTCCACCACCTGTTAAAGAGAAGTTAACATCGAACATTTTAAATGAGTTATTAATCGTTAAGAATAATGACACCGTAAATGCAGGCATAATCATTGGAATTGTAATATGACGAAGTCTAAACCACCAATTTGCCCCATCCAATGATGCTGCTTCTGTTAATGATTTTGGTACATTTTGCAAAGCTGCAAAATAAATCATCATAATATAACCTGCGTATTGCCAAGTATTCGTAATAACTAATGCCATTACCGCTAAACGAGGATTTCCTAAAAATAGATTATTCACTAAAAATTCGCTACCAATTACTTTTCCTAAATTTGGAAAAACATTGTTAAAAACGAACTGCCAAATATATCCTAGTACCAATCCACCGATTAAGTTAGGCACAAAGAACCCTGCACGATAAGCATTTTTGAATTTCAATTCGCTTGATACTAGCAATGCCAAGCCGAATGCAATAGCATTTACTACTAGTACGTTAATAATCGCAAAAATAGCAGTGACTAATAAAGAATATTGGAAACGTGTATCTTTAAATGCTTGAATATAATTCTCGAATCCCACCATTTTTGTAACCGGTTTGATAATACCGCCCCAATTTGTAAAGGAATAGTATAATCCCAAGAAAAATGGAACAATAATAACAAGAGAGAATATAAATAATGCCGGAGATACTAAAATCACAAAATTACGTCGTTCACGCTTTCCACGTCTTGATTGCTGTGACATTTTTTTCACCTCTTCTTTTCTGGTTCGTTCGGCTTGGCTTGACGTCCACTTCAAAAAACCTCCTCTGTGCGCTATGCGCACGCCGTCTGTTTTCTCCAGTGGTTCAAGCCATAACAGCCTCACTCACACTATGTTTTTTCTGGTTCGTTCAGCTTGGCTTGACGTCCACTTCAAAAACCTCCTCTGTGCGCTATACGCACGCCGTCTGTTTTCTCCAGTGATTCAAGCCAAAACAGCCTCACTCACACTATGTTTTTTCTGGTTCGTTCAGGCAGCTTCGACGTCCACTTCAGAAAATCCTTCTGTGTGTTGCACACACGACAGTATTTTCCTCCAGTGGTTCGAAGCTGAACGCCCTCACTCACACTATGTTTTTTCAAAAATAAATGGGATTTCTCATTCCGAAATCCCATCGGTAATCTATAAAAATAGGAGGGACGGTAGTTACACCACCCCTACCCTATACATACAATTATTTATCGCTTATTGAGCCAATAATTCAGGAACTTTTGCTACTTCTGCTTTAATTAATTCCATAAATTGTGCTTTATCAATATTTCCTTGAGCAAATTGTCCATAGATAGGTCCTAAGTTAGACATACCAAATCCGTCTGGCATGAAGTATGGATTATCAAATGAATAAACTGGTTTACCGTCTGCTACCCATTGTGAAATAGCACTTGATAATGGTGTACTTGGTTTTGCTTCAGTTGAAGAATAAGCTGAAATCATGTTCGCTTTGTTAACCATGTAGTCTTGACCAGCTTCTGTTGCTACCATATCATCAAAGAATTTAGTAATATTTTCTAATGCTGCTGTATCTTTGTTAACAACATAGTAAGACGGAGCTCCGATGAATAATCCTTCACCATTTTTATCAGCTCCTAATGTTTGATAAGGAATGAATCCCATTTCAAATTTAGCTTCTAATTCTGATAAGTTAGGGTCTTTCCAAGAACCTTGGTGTAAGAACGCTGCTTTACCTTGTGCAAAAGCAATATCCATATCTTCTTGAGTACCAACTGTTAACATTGTTTTATCTGTATGTTGGAATAATAATTCTACCCAATCAGCATATTTTGCTAAACGTTCTTCGTCTACTTCACCTTTAACAAATTTTTCAACTACTGAACGGTCACCATTTTCTAAACCAGCACCTAAGTATGCATTGAAGTCATGGATACCCATAATCCAAGTTTCGCCCTCTTTTGTTGCATTCGCTACAACTGTTGATAAGCCTAACTCTTCTTTACGATTTTCTAAATCTTCAAACGCTGCTTTCACTGCTTCAAATGAATTTAAACTTGCTGGGTCAATACCTGCTTTTTCTAATAATTCTTTATTGTACGCTAAACCATAACCTTCAACTGATACAGGGAAACCAAACACTTGATCACCTTGCTTAAATTCAAAGTCTGTTTGATCAACCCATTTACCAGAAATTGGTTGTAAAACATCTTTCCATAAATCATAACCAGCTTGACCTTCGATAACGAATACGTCTGGGCCGTCACCAGCTGTAAAGTCTGCTTTTAATTGATCTGCTAAAGTACAAGAACCAGAACATACTTTAATATTAACATTGACACCATTTTCTTTACCCCATGCAGCAGCATATTCAGTCAATGCTTTTTGTGTTTCGCTTTTATTTGAATAAAGCGTAAATGAATTTGCATCACTTGATGCTGCATGTGCTGTTACCGGTGCAATAACGGTTCCAAGTGCACTCAATGTTAACACAGCCTTACCAATTTTATTGAACAATGATTTTTTCATCACTTTTCCTCCTTTTTCTTGCGTATATAACGCTTACAAATAGAAGTATACTCTATAACGCAAACGGTTGCAATATCTATTTTAATTTTTTCTGAATTTTTTTCGATTTTTTGGAACCGGTACATGATGAAGCAACAACAAGCCTTTCAGAAACTAGCTAAGTTGCCCAAAATAATTATCCGATTGACTTTTAAAACAAATCATGCTATTTTTAAATAGTAATTTTGCACCACATGCGGTGGTGGCGGAATGGCAGACGCGCCATCTTGAGGGGGTGGTGAGTGTATACTCGTGTGGGTTCAAGTCCCATTCACCGCATATATATTATAACTATGGACAGGTTGGGACTTCTCCTAACCTGTTTTTTACATAAACAAAATCCTGTTACTTCACAAAATGATGTGATGTAACAGGATTTTTATGTATGTAAGCTTACAAAACACCTACAAATTAACGAATTTCAGTAATACCACCCATATATGGAACTAAAACTTCTGGTATTTTCACACTACCGTCTGCTTGCTGATAGTTTTCTAAAATCGCAACCAATGTACGACCAACAGCCAAGCCAGAGCCGTTTAATGTATGTACATACTCCACTTTATCTTCTTCATTACGGAAACGAATTTTCGCACGACGTGCTTGGAAGTCCTCACAGTTTGAGCATGAGCTAATTTCACGGTATGTATCTTGACCTGGAATCCACGCTTCGATGTCATAAGTTTTTGCTGCTGAGAATCCCATATCTCCTGTTGATAATGCCAATACACGATACGGAATATTTAATGCTTGTAAAATGCCCTCAGCATTTTCTGTCATAGCCTCTAACTCTTCATAAGAATGGTCTGGATGAGCAATTTTTACTAACTCAACTTTATGGAATTGATGTAAACGAATCAAACCTCGAGTATCACGTCCGGCACTACCTGCTTCTGAACGGAATGACGGTGACATGGCTGTCATCTTCATCGGTAATTGCTCCATTGATAAAATTTCATCAGCTACATAGTTCGTCAATGGCACTTCAGCCGTTGGAATCAATGTAAAGCCTCTTTCATCTGTTAATTGGAATGTATCCTCCACAAATTTTGGATATTGCCCTGTTCCAAACATTGATTGATTATTAACCATATACGGTGGAATCATTTCCGTATAGCCATTTTTCTCAGTATGCGTGTCCAACATAAAGTTATAAATCGCACGTTCTAAGCGAGCACCTAACCCTTTATAAAAGACGAATCGTGCACCCGCTACTTTTGCTCCACGCTCAAAGTCTAAAATATCTAATTTTTCAGCAATATCCCAGTGATTCAATGGTTCAAAATCAAATTTGCGTGGTTCACCCCAACGACGAATCTCTTCATTTTCTTCTTCTCCCTCACCAACAGGCACTGTTTCATGCGGAATATTTGGCAAACGAAATTCAATCGCTTCGATTGTTTGATTTAATTCAGCCAATGTTTCATCTTTAGCCTTAATAGTATCACCTAATGTTTTCATTTCAGCGATTTTATCATCAGCATTTTCTTTATTACGTTTTAATTGTGCAATTTCTTGTGAAACAGTATTACGATGTTGTTTTAATTGCTCTACTTCCACTAATAATTCACGACGTTTTACATCTAATGATTGATAATTGGTCAACGTTTCACGGTCAACTCCACGTGTCGCTAATTTCTTAGCTACTTCTTCAAACTGGTCTCTTAATAATTTACGATCTAACATTTCAATTCCTCCTAATTGGATACTTGTGTGACATTCCTACAAAAAAATACAGAGCCTCCCCATTATCTGGGACGAAGGCTCTGTTCGCGGTACCACCCGATTTCAAAGAATCATATAATTCTTTGCACTCATTGTTAATCGTTAACGGGATTACCGGCACTACTTAATCATAATTGTTTTCATAGGCGTCTCAATGTGTGGATTCCTTAATTAACTTGCATGGTTTGCACCAACCACCATGTCTCTAAACTCGCGCTTTAAGTACTAGTCACATCTGTTACATTTATTATATTGTTTATGTGGTATTTGTCAAGATACTATTAATTTTTGTTCGCTACTTCCAGACTACCTCAAACTATCCTCTCATATGTTCATATAGTTCCGGATTATTCGGATGTCTCGATGAAGATAATTGAATAAAATCATCCATAATTTCTGCTAGAGTAATGCTCGCCATTCGCTTTTGTGCTACTGCCTGTATATCTGCAAACTTAATTTCTACTATTTCTTGAATACTTTCTCCCACAATACATTGAGCACAAACATCACTATCAATTGCTAATAATGTTTGTGTAGAATTAACTGCCTGATAAACATCAAGAATTGAAATCTCATTTAATAATTTAGCTAATTTAGGTTCACTTTTACCACGAGTTGAAATCAGCAGACCTGCTTTTTTTAATTGTCCCATAATTTTTCTTACTCGTGCAGGATTCGTATTAACACTCGCTGCAATCACATCACTTGTTAACTCATCAGGATTTTCAATAAACGCAATATAAATCAAAATATGTATCGCATCACTTAATTGTGCCGGTTGACGCATAAAAAAACTCCTCTTCTGGTTTGTCGTACTCTATTTTTTTATTAATAAAATTATTCTCTTGACATATTATAGCACATTTAATAAAATTGTTGTAACTTTAAAAGTTACAAATATTAATTCATGAAATGAGGACAAAAATATGACAAACTATTTAATAACTGGCGCTACTGGTGGATATGGTTCTGCTGTTATTCGTGAACTTTCAAAATCAGTACCTAAAGAGAATATAATTGCACTTGTACGTAGCAAAGAAAAAGGTGCTGCTTTATCCGAGGCAGGTTATCCAATTCGCATAGCTGATTTCAATCAAACCGATGCACTTGCTGAAGCAATGCATGGAATTGATAAAGTCTTATTAGTTTCGACAGATGCAACTCCAACACGTCAACAAGAACATAAAAATGTTATTCAAGCTGCCACTGATGCAAATGTTAAATTCATTGCTTATACTTCGCTAGCACAAGCAGATAGCATAGCAGCAAATTTCCCACTAGGAGATGACCATCGAGCGACTGAACAAGCTTTAGCACAATCAGGAATTGCTTATACAAGCTTGCGAAATAATTGGTACTTAGAAAATGAATTAGACTATATTACTAACAGTCTAAAGACAGGGAAATTTATCAATACAACTCCAGAAAATAGTGTAGCAGGCTGGGTATCACGTGATGATTTAGCTGAGGCTGGTGCAAATATTTTATTAGCAGACAATCCACCAGCAATTGTTGAACTTTCTGGTAAAAATCGCAGCTATCAAGATATTGTTGAAGCCGTTAATGAAGCATTGGGCACTAATATTGCCATTGTTTCCGATTCTCAAGAAACATTAGCAAATGCATTAGAAAAAGACGGAATGCCAAGTGAAGTGGCAAGCCTAGTCGCAAGTTTTCAAGGAGCTGTAGGGGCTGGTTTTCTAAAAGCAGAGTCCTCAGATTTAGAATCAATCCTAGGACGTCCACAAACATCACTTGTTGATAGTCTGAAAAAATTGTTAGGCTAAAAAAATATTATTGAGAAAACATCTATTTATCCTCTCCATTATTCGATAAAATTCGTGGTATACTAGTTTTAACGAAATATATTAATCAAAGGAGAAGATACATATGCCAACACAATATACTTATACCGTTGAACCACATCATTCAGCTGCTGTCATTGGTTCTGGTGGCCTTGATGTTTTGAGCACCCCTATGCTTATCGCCTATATGGAAAATGCTGCTTACTTAACTTGCCAAGAACAACTCGATGACACTCAATCGACTGTCGGTGCACAATTTTCTATTCAGCATTTAGCTCCGAGTGCCATACAGGATACCATTACTGTTATCATTGATTACATTAGACACGAAGCACGTCAATATTACTTTGAACTAAGTGCACATGATTCAAATGGTAAAATTGCGACCGCCAACCATACACGTGTCGTCATCAATAAAGACAAATTTATGGCTCGCATTAAAACATAAAATAAAAGTGTTGCTACTAATTCGCTGTAGCAACACTTTTTTGTTTAATTTTGATGATAAATTTCAACACTTTCATGATGACAAGATGGAACATTCAATTCTAATTGTCGGATGACTTCCGCCACTTTCGACACTTCACACAATGTTAAAATAGTTGGACCTGCTCCACTAATTACCGATGCGTAAGCACCTTGTGATAGCGACGTTTCACGCACCATTTCAAATTCTGCAATCAATGGTTGACGATACGGTTCATGCAGTCGGTCACGCATCATCAATGCTCCCATTTTTTTGTAGTCTCCCTTTAAAAGAGCTGCAACCATTACATTGTTCAGTGCATTTTGCATTACAGCATCTTGTTTGGAGTATTGCTGTGGCAACACCTTGCGTGCTACTTCAGTGCTTAATTCATACGGTGGTACACTAATAATTACCGCCACATTTTCCATAGATAATTTTTCATATTCTAGTATCTGATGTTCATACGCTCCGATAAATACCCCACCAGTAATACATGGGCCAACATTATCCGGATGTCCCTCAAATTCGCTACCAATTGTTATTTTTTCTTCCTCTGATAAATTCAATTGGCAAAAATAATTTGCTAATTCAATTCCTGCAACAATCGCACTTGAAGAACTACCTAATCCATGCGTCAATGGTATTTCACTGCTCATCTTAATCGCTAATGGTGGCATTGTCTGCTGATACTTTGCTGCTACTTGAATAGCCGTTTGTGCCACTAAATTATGCTCATTTCTCGGTAAAATTTCTAAAAAATCCGTTTCAAATTCAAACTGCCATTGTTCAGCCGGTGTCGCTGATACTACTAAAAATTTATTGACAGCAATCCCCATTGAATCAAAACCTAATCCAAGATTGGCACTTGTAGCAGGAACTTTAATTGTTATCTCCATGATTATTCTCCCTCAGCACCATAGTAAGCAGCAACTGCTAATTGCAGCTTGATTTGTTCAAATTGCTCAGCTGTAATCGGTTGTGTTAAGAAACTTACTTCCGCTGATTCATGCCACTGTCTTACTGCCACATCTAGATTACTCAAGGCAGTTTTTACTTGCTCTAATTGATTATTTACACGGAAATAATACGCTTTTTTCGCATTTTCCTGTGCACTAACAGCCACTTTGTCTGCTATTAAGTTTCCCATAAAACCAAAGCGCTCAATAAATAAGATGTCCGCTACAACGGCTGAAGCTGTTTCTAAACTTCCTGCTCCTGGCCCATAAAACATTGTTTCACCAACAGCATCACCTTCAACAAAAATCGCATTTTTAGCATCATTAACATGCGCTAATGTATGCGAATTTGCCAATAGTAAAGGCTCTACTGAAATTGATACATTTTCGCTATCAAATTCACTGCGACCAACTAATTTCATTGTGTAACCAAACGCTTTTGCGATTTCAATATCTTTAAATTCAACATTATCAATTCCTCTAACTGAAATATCTTCAACATCAACAGATTTGCGATAAGCCAATCGAGATAATAATGCAATTTTACGTCTTGTATCAAACCCAGCCACATCATTCGTTGGGTCTTTTTCTGCATAACCTAACTCTTGAGCCGTTGCTAATGCTTGTTCATACGACCAATTTTCTTGTGTCATACGTGTCAAAATATAGTTAGTCGTACCGTTTAAAATCCCCATTACACGAGTAATATGATTAGCCGTCAAATGATGTTCCAACACTTGAATAATTGGAATCCCACCACCACAACTTGCCTCATATCCGATTTGTGCTTGATGTTGGTTACCTAATTCAGCTAATTCATCTAAATGTAATGCTAATAAATCTTTATTTGCTGTCACCACATGCTTTCCTTTAGCTAAACATTTACGATGAATGTCATAAGGAAATTCTACTCCTCCTAATACTTCAACAACTAAATCAACATCACTTTCTAATATTTCATTAATATCATCTGTTACTTTAATATTATTTAAATTAAGTGATTTATCTTTTATTTCACGTGCAAAAATGTATTCAATCTCAATATGTGACGTTTTCGGTTGGTTTTGAAGTATTTTCAATACACCTCCACCTACTGTACCAAGTCCTAATAATGCAATTTTCATAATTTTATAGCCTCCCAGCCATAGTTTTTCAATATTTATTTAATAAGACGATTCTCATTTTACAACAAAGACTTTAATTTTACCATCTTTTCATGTATGATATTGTAATAAAGATTAAATTATTTGTAAGGGTGATGACATAAATTGAAAGTAGCAAAATTTGGTGGAAGTTCTTTAAGTGATGCCACACAATTAACAAAAGTAGCCAATATTATTAAACAGGACGATGCTATTCGATTTGTCGTCGTTTCAGCACCTGGAAAACGCGAAGAATCCGATATTAAAGTAACGGATTTATTAATTACATTGCACCAACATGTGATGGTACAGGAAGATTATCAACCAACTTTAGACACTATTTTGTCACGCTTTGCCACAATGGTTGATGAGTTAAATCTTTCAGCTGATATTATTCAGCATTTTGAAGAGACATTACGTCACTATATCGCAACCATTTCCGACAGCAATCGTTTACTTGATGCACTAAAGGCTTGCGGTGAAGATTTTAATGCTCAATTATTCAGTCAATACTTAACGTCCCTTGGCTTAAAAGCACAATATATTTCACCAAAAGATTTTGGAATTATGGTAACGGACGAACCTGGTAATGCACAATTATTACCTACTTCATACGAAAAAATGGCACAATTCCGTCATAATGATGCGATTCTCGTTATTCCTGGTTTCTTTGGATACTCTACTGAGGGAAATATTGTGACTTTCCCACGTGGTGGTAGTGATATTACAGGAGCAATTGTTGCTCGTGGTGTCCAAGCAGATATTTATGAAAACTTTACTGACCAAAGTTATATTTATGCAGCACACCCTGGTATTATTGACAATCCTTATGCGATTAAAGAAATTACCTATCGTGAAATGCGTGAGTTAGCTTACTCTGGTTTCGGTATTTTCCACGACGAAGCATTGGAACCTTTATTCCAAGTAAATATCCCTGTAATGGTTCGAAATACAAATCAGCCTGAAATTAAAGGAACTAAAATTGTAGCACAGCGTCAATATAAAGAAGAACTCCCAGTAGTCGGTATTAGTTGTGACGAAGGTTTTACTTCTATTTCAATTCGTAAATATCTATTAAACCGTCAGCTCGGATTTACACGCCGCTTATTACAAATTTTTGAAGACCATAATGTTTCAATCGAACACATTCCAACTGGGATTGATAATATTTCCGTTGTCGTACGTTCAGCTTATTTAGAGGGTGTACTAGATTCGATTTTACAAGATATTCAAGAAAAATTAGAGCCAGATACTTTACAAGTTGAAGATGATTTAGCGATTATGGTCGTTGTTGGTGAGGGTATGGTTGCTGCACATGGTATGGCAAACAAAACAACTGAAGCATTAGCTAAAGAAAAAATTAGTATTCGAATGATTAACCAAGGAGCATCTGAAATCAGTATGTTCTTTACGATTCGCATGAAAGATAAATTATCAGCACTTCAGGCGATGTATCGGGCGTATTTTGAATAAAACAATAAAACTAAGCATTTCAAACCGACTTGCTTAGTTTTACTTTAATATTTAGTAAAGAAGGTGTCTAATGAAACATATATTAATTATTAACACTGGTGGAACAATCGCAATGAGCGAAGATAGAACGACTGGGAAAGTTTCTCCTAGCGATGAAAATCCATTAACACAACAAAGTCATCTATTCGAGCAATTTGCCCACATTACTGTTTCTGATTTATTTCATATCCCCTCCCCACATATGACGATTGAACGCATGTATGAATTAAGCCAATTTATTCAATCACAAGCTGAACATTTTAATGGCATTATCATTACACATGGAACAGATACACTAGAAGAAACAGCTTATTTTTTAGATTTAGTATTAGATACCAAGATTCCAGTTGTGATGACAGGTGCTATGCGTTCTGCCAATGAAATTGGTTCAGACGGTTTAGCCAACTTACGCAGTGCCCTATTCGTTGCCTTAGACGATAACACAGCCAAGCATGGTGTCGTAGTCGTGATGAACGAAGAAATTCATGCTGCCCGCTATGTCACCAAAACGCACACAACTAATCTTGCTACTTTTCAAACACCTACCTTTGGACCGGTTGGAATTGTATCAAAAAACAATGTGCTGTATTTCCAAGCCTTTTCACGTGAGCAACACTATTCATTAAAACGCACCGACAAACGTGTTATTTTAATCAAAGCCTATGCTGGCATGGAAAGCGATGTCTTTGAAGTAGCTAAACACTATGACGGTGTGGTTATCGAAGGATTAGGAGCTGGAAATGTTCCACCAAATACATTAGATGGCATACAAGCATTGCTGGCACTGAATATTCCAGTAGTCATGGTTTCTCGTGCATTTAATGGAATTACCGAAGATGTCTATGATTACAAAGGTGGAGGCAAACAATTAAAACAAATGGGTATTCTGTTCACTCAAGGTTTAAGTGGTGTCAAGGCACGCATTAAATTAATTGTCACGCTTAATGCTGAGCAACCATTATCCGAACTCCCTAACCTATTTACACAATTTTAATGATTACGACAAAATGAATATAAAAAACCTTGTCAGAGCAAATCTGGCAAGACTTTTTATATATTTCAGATTAGTTTTTTGTTAAATTTGTTACACCAAATGCAGTTTGATCAGTAAGTACATATCCGTCTTTCTTGCCAAGTCCCCAATAAATTTTAGAGCGAAAACAGAATAAAAATACGATAATAAGCCAAAGTACAGCAAGGGCATAATCATACAAGTTATACATTTTACTATCAAATACATTGATGAAATAGTATACACCAATAGGACCTAGTCCTAAAATTGCGGTAATTAGTCCAGCATTGTAAATGCTTTTTAACCTTAAATTAAATATTGAATGCATAATGACTTCCATTAAAAGAAACAACATGGCTGATAATGTTAGAAAACGCACATTAGGTAGTAACAGTGGGAGTACATAAACTAAAATTAAGAATGTCCAGTTTCCGAACATACTACTGAGATTGTTACAGTCCCACTTGGTTTTATCCATCTCATTGGTACCGAGGAGTAGTTTTACTCCGAGTAGTGGAAATCCTCCTGGATAACCAAATTCTTCAAAAAAATGTAGAAACAAAATACAAATGGAAGCCAAAAGACATTTTTGCACCTCAGTTACTGGTAAAAAGATTGTAAGCAGAGCAATTAGACCAGCGAGATATACAGAAATGTTATACCAATTATTTATCATTTTTTTCATAGAAAGCACCTCTCAATTACTTATTATAATTGAATTATAATATGACACGGTGTAAAATAAAACCGACAATAGAGTGTAAAGTGTCTAATTATAGGAGGCAATATGGCGCGTCCAAGGAAAACTGATTTTACAAATAGGGCTGTAGTAAAAATAGAAAATGCTTTTTGGAAACTTTTAGAGACGGAAAAATATACGGATATTACTGTTCTTAGAATTGTTCAAGATTCTGGGGTTAATCGTAATTCTTTTTATTATCATTATAGAGATATTGATGATTTGGCTTATCAAGCTTTTAAGAATAATACAAGTAACGATGCCTCGAGAATGATGATTTCGTCAATTTTAACTGTCTTAAAGTGTCAAAGTGAAGAAAAAATTTCAGATATTGATATGTCTATTTTACCAAATTCGAGGCGTGTCATGTTGTGTGCTAGAAGTGAGTCAACATACCTGAAACAATTGGTCAATGACTATTTAAAGGAGATATGGTTGGATTCTTTTTCTATTGATGAAGAGCGTATGACAACAGAGGAGAAATTGCAAATTGATTTTATTTTTTCAGGTATTGTAACTACTCTGGGAAGTCAAGAGATTGAGAATAATCCGCTTTTGATGTTAAGACTTGTGTCGTCGGAAATAGGAAAATCGATGCTTTCAACAATGAAGAAGATATCAGTAGCACATAGTAATAGTTTTCTAGAAACTAATCAGAATTTGCATAGATGATAAATTCTGATTTTTATTTTTTTCGAATAAATAGATTTGTAACTTGTTAACCTACTTTTATGATAATAATTAGCTCCACAGTATATCCTAAAGCTTAATTTCGTTCTATAAGTATTGACCTCTGTTATTCGCTCGTGTGGAGTATAGGGTATTTATATCAAAGGACGTATCCACGAAGTAGATGAAGTTCTGTAAATAAAGGCTAATTCAATAGCTATCGTTATTTGAAGAAAAGTACATTGTGTGGAAACCGGTCGATAGAAAAAGGTTGATACTAGAGGGGATGTTTGGGGAAAATTCTTTAGAGAACAGGATGTTTCTCTAAAGAATTTTCCTGTGTTGTATGAGAAGTGAAAAAGATACCGATTTTGATACAAAACCAAATAGAAAACAACTTAAAATATAGCCTTTGTTGCTAGTCCGCGATTTAAAATTTGATAAATGAGCAATCAACAATTTATTATCTTCAAAAGGATACATATAGTAACCTCCTGCTGAAAATTCGATAGATATCCACTTAGGAGTTTATTTTTGAATAATCTATAGTACTATAACTTCTGGTGGGGAATTTGTGTCCCTCACTAGAAGTTGTTGTAACACCAATCCACTAGAAAAGTTGTTGGTCTCAAAAAAGCTGGGCTAACAACACCCAGCTTTTGCTATTGTATTTTGAGACAGAATACCTCGCTCACACCTTGTTATTCCGGCTCCAACATGCTGAAATGACATCCACTTCAAAAGCCACCTATATGCGTTACACGCATTCCGGCGGCTTTCTCCAGTGATTCATTTCAAAGCGCATGTTGTCGCACTATTATATTACTTCGTTCCGAAGATTCGGTCGCCGGCATCTCCTAATCCTGGTAAGATATAGCCTTTGTCATTTAAACGTTCGTCTAATGCTGCTGTGTATACATCAACATCAGGATGTGCTTCTTGTATAGCTTTAACACCCTCTGGCGCAGCAACTAAACACACAAAAACAATATTTTCAGGGGAAACATTATATTTTTTCGTCAATAAATCAAGGGCTGCAATCGCTGAACCACCTGTTGCTAACATCGGGTCAACTACAAATAAACGACGTTCACTAATATCTTGTGGGAATTTAGCAAAATATTCAACTGCTTCAAGCGTATCATGGTCACGATACAAACCAATATGTCCAATACGAGCAGCTGGAATTAAATTAACAATGCCGTCAACCATTCCTAAACCAGCACGTAAAATTGGAATAATCGCTAATTTTTTACCAGCGATTTGTTTTTGCGTGGTAGTAACCAAAGGAGTTTCAATGACAACATCTTCCAATGGTAAATCACGTGTAATTTCATATGCCATTAACATCGCAATCTCATTAGTTACTTCACGAAATGCTTTGGTTGACGTATTCTTATCACGAATAATCGTCAATTTGTGTTGAATAAGTGGATGTTCTACTACTGTAAATTTTGCCATAATTTGCACTCCTTTTTCTGCTCTTTTGCCTATCAAATAAAAGCAACCTCGCACTTTTATTTGCACTACACCTACTATTTTCTGTTCCCTATCATACAACTTTTTTATTAGCTCGTAAAGTATAATTTCGATATATCATTTTACTAATTTATTAATTTACGACTAATTTCAGTATCTTATCTTTCTACAATAAGAGCCGTACCCATGCCACCACCGATACATAATGTCGCTAAACCATATTTGGCATCACGTTTTTGCATTTCATGCAATAACGTGACTAGAATCCGAGCCCCAGACGCTCCAATTGGATGCCCTAGTGCAATCGCACCACCATTCACATTCACAATTTCAGATTTAAAGCCTAATTCTTTAGTGACTGCACAGGCTTGCGCAGCAAAAGCTTCATTTGATTCGACTAAATCTAAGTCAGAAATACTCAGACCTGCTTTAGCCAATGCTTTTTGTGTCGCATAAATCGGCCCACACCCCATATACTCTGGTTCTAATCCCGCACTTGCATACGATTTTACTGTTGCTAATACAGTTAATCCTAATGTCTCCGCTTTTTCACGAGTCGTAACCACAACGGCAGCAGCGCCGTCATTGATACCTGAAGATGTGCCGGCTGTAACCGTTCCACCTTGTTGAAAGGCAGGACGCAATTTACTCAAGCTCTCTAATGTCACATTTTCACGTGGATACTCGTCAATATCAAACATAATCGCTTCGCCTTTACGTTGTGGAATTTCAACAGGTACAATTTCATTAATAAAGCGACCAGATTTGACGGCAGCTATTGCTTTGCGTTGCGATTCTATCGCAAATAATTCTTGTTGTTCACGTGTAATACCATATTTGGCTGCAACATTTTCAGCTGTAATTCCCATATGCTGCTCATCAAATGCATCCACCAATCCGTCACTTAATAGCGTATCAACGACTTTAGCGTCCCCCATACGAGCACCCCAACGTTGATTATGTAACACATAAGGGGCTTGACTCATATTTTCAGTACCACCTGCGACAATGATGTCAGCATCGCCTAATAAAACAGATTGAATCGCTAATTGAATGGATTTTAAGCCAGAACCACATACCTTATTAATCGTATAGGCTGGTGTCGCAATCGGTATACCTGATTTCACACTGATTTGACGTGCAATATTTTGACCTAGACCACCACTTAATACATTTCCCATAATTACTTCATCTACTTGCTCAGGTTTAAGCCCAGCCCGTTCAATTGCACCTTTCACGACGGTTACGCCTAAATCGACAGCCGAAACATCCCTTAACGAACCACCAAATGAACCTATGGCAGTTCGCACTGCCGATACGATGACTGCTTCTCTCATATCGATACCTCTTTCAAAAATTCTTTTTAAGTATTCAAAGTGAATTATACCTTAAATCACCCCAAGCTGTATAGAAACTTGCAATAGACATTATCTTACAATGCTGACACACAAAAAGACAGCACTGCTGCTGCCTACCTAATTTTCAAATCCAACCATTTTTTTCAGCGATTTTTACTGCCTCAGTACGATTCGTTGCCTCTAATTTTAATAAAATCGTTGACATATAATTTCGCACAGTTCCATTTGATAAAAACATTTTTTGTGCAATATCTTTATTCGATAAGCCTAACGCTACTTGTTTTAACAATAGCCTTTCTTGTTCTGTCAATGGATTTTCTTTCGTGAATATCATTTCCATAAGTTCCGGCGAATACTCTTTTTGTCCTTGCAAAACATTTTGAATCGTTGACATTAACTCTGAAATACTCCGTTCTTTTAATACAAAGGCATCAACACCTGCACTGACAGCTCTTTGAAAATACCCAGGTCGTTTAAAAGTCGTCACAATAATCACTTTCGTACTCAACTGTTGTTGACGTATCCATTCTAAAACATCTAAGCCTGTCATGTGTGGCATTTCAATATCTAATATGGCGACATCAATCTGTTCTTTTTCTAAGCATTCTATTGCCAATTTACCATTAGATACTTGATGAACTTGGTGAACAATCGCTTGCATGGATAGTAGTTGACACATCGCATCTAGTAACATCACTTGGTCTTCTGCAACTAATATATTCATACCACACTCTCCTTTACTCGTTCAGTTTAACTTGTAGGTCAGACCCTATCATTCGTACTTAATGGTATCCACATTGTAATTTGAGTTGGATTTTTCAATATGGTAATGTCTAAATGTCCTTTGATTGTAGTCAAGCGTTCTCGAATCGAATGCAATTCTTCTCCTGTTACTGTTTCAAATCCAACTCCATTATCTTCTACGGTTATTATCATTTGGTTGTTTTTTTGCTCAAATCCAATATGACAATGTGTTGCTTGACTATGTTTAAGTAAGTTATTGCCACATTCCCTTAATATCATCGTAACAACGGATTGTACTGACTCTGATAATGACCTGGTTAAATCACGATTTGTCACTGCTAAAGTTACTTGTGCCATTGTAAACATATTATGTAAAATCTGCAATTCTTCTGCCACCGTATGACGTTTCAACGATTGAACAATCTGCCTAACTTCTTTCATAGATGTAGTCGTGACAGCTCTCAATTCTTCGATTTCTTTTCTAGCTTTGTCATACTCTTTATTTTCCATGAGTGCTACTGCCAATTCACTTTTGATACTTAACATCGCAAATACATGCCCCAATGTATCGTGTAAATCTTGCCCAATACGATTTCGTTCATTTTCAGCTAATAGCAAATTAATCGACTCATTTTTCTCTTGGAGAACACGCTTTAATCGTTCCTCCTGTAAATTTTTTCTCATCACATACATCATGCCAATGGCTACCACATGTAAAATTGACAGAAAGACAATGGTTTCAATGTCGTTTACTTGAGAGATAAAATAAAGCAATATAGCATAAGTAATATAAAAAATAATATAGCGTTTGCTCGTTATCGTATCTTCTTGAAAATGCCATGTCAATATATTTGTAACATAGTAAATAAATAATGTTGCCATGATACTTCCATATAAGGTTAATAGCACGATATACACACATAGATAGAGAAATAATACTATTTTAACCCACTCTTTTTTGACTAATGTGAGCGATAAATACGCAATCGCAAACAGAATGGTTAACGGTAAAGTCCACAAAGGATACTCTCCTGACAAAACATAATAAATTGGAAAAATAAGATAAATAAGTGAGCCAAAATACATAGGGTGTATTTTTTTGAAAATCGACATTATCTCACCTCCTGTTTTTTGCTCAAAATAAGTGCTATTCCTCCTACTATTATCGCATAAGCCAGGACAATCAGTAAAGTTAAGCTATTTACTTTATTGTTTTTTAGATAACCCAATACTAATTGATTCGCATGATAACTCGGCGTAAAGTGAGCTACTTGTTGCATCCATTTGGGTAATACTTCATATGGCATCCAAGAGCCACCAAAAATCGCTAAAACAAAATATAAAATATTAGCAAATACGGACATGGTTTGTGTATTGTTAAACAGTGTTAATAATAAACCAATTGCTAAGTAAGCAGAACTTCCAACTAGCAATAATAAAGCACTGACAAGCCACTGTGATGTACTCATTGTCACATTTCGAATCAAAAATCCGACGATAAAATTGATAATAATCGAAATGATAAATGACACAAATACACGTATCACTTTTACAGTATAATATTGTGATAACGAAATGGGAGAATGCTGTATTTGAATCAGCCAATTATTCTTCTTATCAGTTTCAAGCAAAGCTGGAAAACTGAATAGTGCAAAACTACTCATACTAAATGCAGTCATCGTTATCAAATAATTGCGTGTCAAAATTCTCGTATCACCATAACTTGTATCAAACATTGATGAAAATAATAAGAAAAATAAAACTGGCATGCCAATTCCCATAATGAACGTAAACAGACTGCGTTTTGTTAAAATAAATTCCATTTTTAATAAGGCTCGCATAATTTCCCCTCCTACAACTTACTCTTTACTCGTATTATCAAATAATGTATTTAACAAGGTTTTGTTTAACATTTCCATATCATCAATCGGACACCCTGCTTTTTGTAAATAGTCAAAAACTATTTGTGGTTCTTTTGTCATAAATGTTACTATATCATGCGATATTTTTATATCATAAATCATATCGAGTGTTTGAATACTTTCTTGATAGGCAATCGGTATATTAAACTGTTTTTCTCGTTCTTCAGAACGCATTTTATAAGGTGTCGTGTCACGTAACAGTTCTCCTTTATGTAGCACTAAGATTCTATCTGCTGTATGCTCCACTTCTTCTATGTAATGAGAAGAATAGACAATAGTCGTTCCTATCGTTTTTAATTGGTTAATAATTTCCCAAAATCGTTGTCGTATCGAAGTGTCCATACCTGCTGTTGGCTCATCTAAAAATAAAATACTCGGCTTACCAATTAGTATTAAAACAAATGACATTAAGCGTCTTTGCCCACCCGATAATTTTTCAGTGAGTTGATTTTTTTGTTCGGCTGAAAAACCTAATAGTGCATCAATTTCTTCTGTTGATAGAGCATTGCGATGAATTTTTTGGAAAAAAGCTATCAATTCAGCTACTGTTAAGTTTTCTGGTGCTACGTTCTCTTGTGGCAAAATCGCTACTTTGGTTTTTAATGTTGAGTCCATTGCTGCAACACCTTCAATCATTAATCGTCCTTTTGAAATAAATTTATCGCCTATCATACATGACATCAGAGTTGTTTTTCCAGCCCCATTTGGCCCAATCAAAGCCACACAATCTCCTTTATTAATTGTAAAGGAAATATCTTTTAAAATATCTTGCCCTCTGATTGTTTTGTATAATTTATTGACTTCAATCATGTTGTTCACTCCTATTCTGGTTCAGCTACCTTTTGTTTTGATAGATAAAATATACTACCTATTGGCTGACAGTATTAGTAAGCAATGTCATTTTATAAAGATGACATTTGTCATATGTGGCTATATTTTATTGCAATCATAACCACCCGTCTAACGGGTGGTTTGAACAGGGGCTATAAGCCCAAAAAGCCAGCCAGCGCCTAAAGACGCTGGCTTTCACTTTGTTCAAGCCTTATTGCTCTTGACCCGTCACTCGCCTCTCAAAGAGGCGTTTGTATTACTTACCACTATCCCTAAAGGGATTTTCATATTCCTTCACACTCAATTTATCCAAGGCTATATCATGTTTCTCTTGCTCTTGAATATATTTCTTTATCGTGGCTTCGTTTAATCCCACCGTACTCACATAATATCCTTCTGCCCAAAAATGTCGATTCCCAAATTTATATTTCAAATTTGCGTGTTTATCAAACATCATTAACGCACTCTTACCTTTTAAATATCCCATAAAACTCGATACGCTTATTCTTGGTGGAATACTGACCAACATATGTACATGGTCCGGCATCAGATGTCCTTCTATAATTTCGACTCCTTTATAACTACATAATCGTCGAAATATTTCTCCTAAACTACTGCGACATTGATTATAGATGATTTTTCGTCTATACTTTGGGGTAAACACAATGTGGTATTTACACATCCACTTTGTGTGCGATAAACTATGTGCCATGCGTTTTCTCCTTTCACTTTACAGTTGGCTTGAACACCACTATTGTATCGCGTTTGGAGTTTTTTGGTATAACCGTCGTTGCGCACCCGCATAGCGGGTGGTTTATTTGTCACTCACCTTACGGTGCGTGACCGACTAAAGTCACAACAAAAAAAGACGATATTGCTATCGCCTTAATCAAATTATTCTACCAAGCAAACATCGGCCATTCTTGCACAAAAGCCATTACTTTTTCATGCAATTCCGTTAATTCTTCTTCCGGTGCCTTAAGGGCTGCTAAAATAAATTCAGCAATTTGAATCGCATCTTCTTCCTTAGCTCCACGAGTCGTAATCGCAGCTGCACCAATTCGAATACCACTTGTTTGCACAAATGATTGTGTATCGTTAGGAATTGAATTTTTATTGACCGTAATTCCTACCTTGTCTAAGCGTTCTTGTGCCCATTTACCTGTAATACCTAATGGTGTAACATCTAATAAGAAAAGATGATTATCCGTTCCACCTGAAACAACATGCAATTCACTTGCTTCAAAAACACTCGCCATTGCTTGCGTATTTTTAATGATTTGTGCTGCATACTCTTTAAATTCCGGTTCTAATGCCTCACCAAAAGCAACTGCTTTAGCTGCAATCACGTGTTCTAATGGGCCGCCTTGAATACCAGGAAAGACAGCACTATTAATTTTTTTCGCATGTTCTTTTTTAGCTAAAATCAACCCACCACGTGGACCACGTAATGTCTTATGTGTCGTCGTTGTCACAACATCTGCATAAGGAACTGGATTAGGGTGCAAACCAGTAGCAACTAATCCTGCGATATGTGCCATATCTACAAAAAATACTGCTCCCACTTTTGCTGCAATTTCACTCATGCGTTTGAAATCAATGATTCGTGAATACGCACTCGCTCCCGCAATCATCATTTTCGGCTGGCACTCTTCTGCAATCCGCTCTACTTCGTCATAATCAATATATCCTTGCTCATCTACACCATAGCTATACATTTCATACGATTGTCCACTAAAATTAACTGGCGAACCATGCGTTAAATGTCCTCCTTGCGATAAATCCATTCCTAAAACTCTATCCCCTGGCGTCAAAAAGGCACGATACACTGCCATATTCGCTGATGAACCAGAGTGTGGCTGCACATTTGCAAATTCAGCACCAAATAATTCTTTAGCTCGGTCAATTGCCAGTTGCTCAATTTCATCAATCCACTCGCACCCACCATAATAACGGCGATTTGGATAGCCCTCAGCATATTTATTCGTTAAAATACTTCCTTGTGCCTGTAACACTTGTGGCGATACAAAATTTTCTGACGCAATTAACTCAATCCCCTGTTGCTGACGTTGTGTTTCTTTTTCAATTAAATTAAAAATCGCTGTATCTTTTATCATCTTCTAAAACCTCCACTTATTTTATCAAAAACGTTCTTTGTGCGTTTCACGCACGTTGTCAGTTTTCTCCAGTGATTCAAGTCAGAGCAACCTTGCTCTCACCATATCTATTCAATTCTTTGTTCTCTATATTCATTAATTATTCATATTGATAAAGTTTATCGGCTGCTTTTGATAATCGATTCATCAAAGCGTGACTATCCGGCGTATCGGCAAATCCTTGTGCGATAATCACTTCACAATCGGTTGATTCTAACGCACGCAATCCTGCATATAATTGCTGCGTAGCACTTTGTAAATCACCTTGTCTGCCATAAGAATAGACAGCCTTAACAGACAGAATTTCTTGAATTTGTTCCAAAATTTCGGCTTGTGCTAAAACCCCAATCGTTCGCTGCTCATGTTGAATATGCTCTATAAAATGTGTCACTTCGTCCGTAACCAATACTTCAACCGGTTGCACCGGACTATAATGTGTATACTTAACTCCTGGCGAAATCAATTTTGGGTCAGCTAATTGTTCAGTTGCACTTTTTTCGCTGACTGAAATGCCTAATGCTGCAATCATCGGCAAGGTAATCGCACCCGGTCTTAAAATATAAACATGCTCTCCTTGTGGCATAACTACTGTAGACTCCACGCCAACTGCTAATAAAGTTTCTTTTGGAGCTAAAACACCAGCAATCTCACCATTAAAATCATGTAACACATGTTCCACTGCCGTTGGACTTGGTTTCCCAGACTTATTAGCACTCGGCCCTACTAATGGAATGCCTGTTGCCTCAATTAAACGCAATGTTTCGGCTTGATTTGGCATACGAATCGCAACTGTATCTTTTCCAGGGGTAACGCTCGGTGCTAATACACCTTTTTTCTGTGGGAAAACAATCGTTAACGGCCCAGGCCAAAAAGCATCCATTAATCGTTGGGCTATCGGAGAAATAGATTCAACATAGGAATGCACCTGTTCAATGCTCGAAACATGGACAATTAAAGGATTATCTTTCGGTCGCCCTTTCACTGCAAAGACTTGACTGACAGCCTGTTCATCTGTTGCAATCGCCCCTAGACCAAAGACCGTTTCTGTTGGAAATGAGATAATTTGTCCCAAACGCAATTGCTCTGCTGCTTGAGTGATTTGTTCGGATAAAAATACTTGTGTTTCCATTTCATCATTCTTTCTCTCTTAAACTTACTTTGACATAACGATCCAATCCATTCAAGTCTTGATGAATGGTAATCATTGCCTGTGGAAATGCTACTTGAAATATTTCTTGTACCATTAAGCCTTGTCTAAAGCCAATCTCAAGCAAGATTTGTCCCTTACTTGATAAATAGTTCGGCAATGTTGCAGCCAATCGCTTATAAATCGCTAGCCCCTCATCTTCAGCAAACAAGGCTAATTTTGGTTCAAAACGTTTAACCGATTCGTCCATTAAACTCAACTCGTCTTCAGCAATATACGGTGGATTAGACACAATTAAATCATAACGCTTATCGTTCGGCAATTGCTGACACAAATCGCTCTGTACAAATTCCACCGTTACTTGATGTAATTGTGCATTTACTTTTGCCACTTCAAGTGCTGCTGCTGATATATCCACTGCCGTCACCGTTGCTGCCGGTGCATTTTTCGCTAATAAAATAGCAATATACCCCGTTCCAGTACCAATATCCAACACTTGAGCTTGTGGGTACAAGGACAAATACTGGCTACCCATTTCAACCAAACCATAAGTATCTTCACGTGGAATTAATGTATCTGACGTCACCTTAAACACATCATCGCCTATATAAGCTTTTTGTGTAATATATTGAATTGGTTCATGTTGTGCTAAACGTGTTAATACATGCCAAAAGCGTTGTGCTTCCTCCTCTGTAATCTTCTGTTGCAAACGAAGTACAACATCTGTTAGCTGCAGGTCAAAAACTTGGCACCAATAATCTCGTACTGACGCATTCTCAATTCCTTGCTCTTGTAAAAAAACTGAAGCCTGTTTAAAAGCTTCAGCCAGTGACATTTTAGAGTTTAGGCGCATTGAGCTCCTCCAATTTTTGTGTTTGATCAAACATGACTAAACCGTCAATAATTTCATCTAATTTACCACTTAAAATAACATCTAATTGTTGAATTGTTAAACCAATACGATGATCCGTCACACGATTTTGAGGGAAATTATAGGTACGAATACGTTCTGAACGGTCCCCTGTTCCCACAGCTAACTTACGTGCCGAATCAAATTCTGCTTGTGCTTCGGATTGAATTTTATCATAAACACGAGCACGCAATACTTTCATCGCTTTTTCACGGTTTTTTAATTGCGAACGCTCATCTTGCATTGCAACCACTGTATTCGTCGGAATATGCGTTAAACGAACTGCAGACGCTGTCTTGTTAACGTGCTGACCACCGGCACCTGATGCATGGTAAATATCCACACGAATATCATTGTCATTTAATTCAAATTCAATTTCTTCTGCTTCAGGCATTACTACGACCGTTGCAGTTGAAGTATGAACACGACCTTGTGATTCAGTTTCCGGTACACGTTGCACACGATGCGAACCATTTTCAAATTTTAACTTACTATACACTTTATGACCAGTAATCATTAACGATACTTCTTTATAACCACCAATACCTGTTATGTTCGCATCTAGGACTTCCACTTTCCAGCCTTGACTATCGGCATAACGAGTATACATATTTAATAAGTCACCAGCAAATAACTGTGCCTCATCACCACCTGCTGCACCACGAATTTCCATAATAATATTTTTGCCGTCATTTGGGTCTTCTGGCAACATCATGACACGAATCGCTTCTTGTAGAGATTCTTTTTCAGATTTCAACTCAGACAATTCAAGTTTTGCCATTTCAGCCATTTCAGCATCTAAACCTTCTCCAAGCATTTCTTCAGTATCAACAATTTCTTGTTCCACTTGCTTATAACGGCGAATTTTCTCTACTTTCGGTCTTAAATCACTCTCTTCAATCGTTAAGTCACGTAAACGTTTCGTATCTGCAATGACTGCAGGGTCACTTAATAATTCGTGTACCTCTTCAAAACGAAAGATTAATGTATCTAATTGTTCAAACATGATAGTCTCCTCTCAATGATTATCGATTCTATTCGGATTATGATAACATCTACGACATACTGGTAAATAAGACTCATTACCACCAATTTGGATTTGTTCACCTTCATAAACCGGTTTGCCGTCCACCATACGCATATTCATACTCGCCTTTTTATCACAAAACCAACAAATTGTTTTAATTTCTTCAATCTTATCTGCATATAATAATAAATATTTAGAACCTTCAAACAGCTCATTCGTGAAATCATTTTTTAAACCAAAAGCCATGACAGGAATATTTAATTCATCTACAACACGTGCCAACTGTAAAATTTGTGCTTTTTTTAAAAACTGTGCCTCATCAATTAAAATACAGTAACGACGTCCCATCGCTTTAATAGTTTCAAATAAATCCATATCATCAGTAATCGGAATCGCTTGCCGCTGATAACCAGTTCGACTTGCTACCGTTCCCACAGAAGTACGATTATCCAATGCACTCGTAAAGATTTCAACTGGTTTATTTTGTTCCTCATAGTTGTGCGCTACTTTAATAATTTCAAGTGATTTGCCACTATTCATTGCGCCATATTTAAAAAAGAATTGTGCCAATACTATGGTCTCCTTTTCTCAATTTTTTTGTAAGCAAAACTAAATCTTTTCAAATGCTCACTTCATGTTAAGAAATATCTTTTGTAGAATTCACATGTTCTTATTATAGCCTATTTCAGCGTATAAATGCTACTACCAAATATGACTTCTTTTATTGAAAACTACCTTTTCCCACAAAAAAAGTTGACAGAGTTTCCCCTATCAACTTTGATTTTGATTTCATGAGCTAAAGTGACGTCCACTTCGCATAGCTCTTGAAGTGCTTACGCACTTCTGCGTTCTCTGCTCCAGTGATTCATTTCAAAACGCTCATTGTCACACTATATTATTAAATATGAATTGGGTGTCCTAATGCTAATTCAGCTGCATCCATTACTGTTTCAGCTAATGATGGATGAGAGTGAATTGTTAAGGCGATGTCTTCAGCATTTAATCCACCTTCAACAGCTAATGTTAATTCAGCGATTAAGTCAGATGCGTTCGCACCAGCAACTTGTGCTCCAACAATAACATTATCTTCTTTTGTAGTTACTAAACGTACAAAGCCGTTTGTAGCATTTAATGATAATGCACGACCATTTCCACCTAATGGGAATTTAGACGCTTTAACATCTAAACCAGCTTCTTTAGCTTGTTCAACTGTGTAACCAACTGAGGCTAATTCAGGGTCAGTAAAACATACTGCTGGCATAGCAACATAATCAATTGTACTTGGTTTACCACTGATTGCTTCTGCAGCAACTTTCGCTTCATAGCTTGCTTTATGCGCTAATGCAGCTCCTGGAACAGCATCCCCAATTGCAAAGATATTATCTTTATTTGTACGACCTTGTTTGTCAACATTGATTAATCCGCGTTCACCAACTACTACACCTGCAACTTCTAAACCACAGTTATCAGTATTTGGACGACGTCCTACTGTTACTAAACAGTAATCCGCTTCGATAGTATGTTGACTACCACCTACTTCATAAGTTACTTTCACACGGTCGCCAACTACTTCTGAATTTAATGCCATTGCATTTGTTACAATGTCAACACCTTTTTTCTTGAAGTCAGCTTCAACCAATGCCACCATATCTTTTTCGAATGTTGGGATAATTTGGTTAGAACCTTCTAAAATTGTAATCTTAGTACCGAAGTTAGCAAAAGCACCTGCCAACTCACTACCGATGTATCCACCACCGATTACAACCATTTCTTTTGGAATTTCTTTTAATGCTAACGCACCTGTTGAATCAATCACACGTTCGCTATATTTGAATCCTTTGATTTCGATTGGACGGCTACCTGTTGCAACAATCGCATTGTTAAATGAATATGTTTGAGCAGAATCTTCTGTCACAACACGTAATGTATGGTCATCTACGAAGAATGCTTCTCCTTCAATGATTTCCACTTTATTTTTTTTCAATAACATACGGATACCGCCAGTTAATTTACCAACAACTTCTTTGTCTTTCCACTCTTGAGTACGTTTGAAATCAACTGTAATATCTTTAGCATGAACACCAAAATGGTCACCATGTTTAGCGTTATGATAGGTATGACCTGCACTAATTAACGCTTTAGATGGAATACATCCAACGTTTAAACATGTTCCACCGATATATTCTTTTTCGATGATTGATACTTTTTGACCTAATTGTGCTGCACGAATCGCTGCAACGTATCCTCCAGGTCCTGAACCGATTACGACTGTATCTAGTTCAATTGCAAAATCTCCAACTACCATATTCTACACCTTAACCTTCCATTAATAATAATTCTGGGTTTGCCAATAAACGTTTGAATTCATTCATCGCTTTTTGAGCAGTAGCGCCGTCAACAATACGGTGATCATAACTCAATGATAATTTAATAACACGACCTACAGCTAACTCGCCTTCTTCGTTAACAATTGGTTGTTGAACAATTGAACCAAATCCTAAAATAGCTACTTCTGGGTGATTGATAATTGGTGTAAACCATTTACCACCAGCTGAACCGATATTTGAGATTGTTGTTGATGCATTACCCATTTCGTTAGCTGCTAATTTACCAGCATGTGCTTTTTCAGCTAATTCAGTAATTTCATCTGCAATATCAAACATTGATTTAGTATTAGCATCACGAATTACTGGTACATATAAACCACGGTCTGTATCAGTTGCGATACCGATATGGAAGTAGTTTTTAAATACGATTTCGCTTGTAGCATCGTCAATTGACGCATTTAAGATTGGGAATTTCTTCAATGTCGCAACTAATGCTTTTACTGCATATGGTAAGAATGTTAATTTAGTATTGCGTCCTGCTGCAATATCTTTAAATTTCTTACGGTGATCCCATAAAGCGGATACTTCAACTTCATCAAAGTGTGTTACGTGAGGTGCAGTATGTTTAGAGTTAACCATTGCTTTTGCAATTGCTTTACGCATACCACTCATTGGTTCACGAACTTCAGCTTCAGGAGCTGCTGATTTGTATGGTGCTGCCGGTGCTGCACTTGCTTTAGCAACTGGTGCTGCTGGTGTCGCTACTGGTGCTGCCGCTTGAGCTGGAGCAGATGCTGCTGCTTCAACTGGTGCTGAACCATTGAAGTTTTCAATATCAGCTTTTGTTACACGACCATTTGAACCTGTACCTACCACTAATGAAATATCAATACCTTTATCACGTGCTAATTTACGAACAGATGGCATTGCTAATACACGACGATTTGGATCAGCTGCTTCAACTGGTTTGCTTGCAACTGGTGCTGCTGTCGGTGCCGCTACTGGAGCTGCTGGTGTTGATGCTGCTGGAGCCGCAACATGTCCCTCTACTGCGATTTCAACCAATACATCACCTACAACTGCTACTGTTCCTTCTGGAACCACAATTTTAGTAATTTTACCAGAAACTGGTGACGGAATTGATTCAACTGATTTATCATTTTGAATTTCAACTAAAACATCGTCTTCTTTAATTTCATCGCCCTCTTTTACTGGCCATGATGCTACTTCACCTTCTACAATTCCTTCACCTAATTCAGGTAATTTGAATTGGAAAACACCTGCTGCCGCTGCTGGTGCAGATTCAGTTGCAACTGGTGCAGGAGCTGCGGCTGGTGCAGCTGCTTCTGATGCTGACTCGTGTCCTGGTGCATCAATTTCAACTAAAACATCACCTACAACTGCTACTGTTCCCTCTGGAACATGAATTTTTAAGATTTTCCCAGAAACTGGTGATGGAATTGATTCAACTGATTTATCATTTTGAATTTCAACTAAGACATCGTCTTCTTTAATCTCATCGCCCTCTTTTACTGGCCATGATGCTACTTCGCCTTCTACAATTCCTTCGCCAAGCTCAGGTAATTTAAATAAAAATGCCATGATTTATATCTCCTTTTCTAGTTTGTTTAGGTTGGCTTGACATTCACTTCACAAAATACTTGGAAAGTTTTTCTCCAGTGATTCAAACCCGAAACCCTCGCTCACACTATGTATATCATTTTTTATTTGCTTTTCTTTATTTACACAAACATTCTACTTGACCTAGGGCAGTCATGACACCCCTATTAATAAAGTTGCCACCACTACCCAAGTCAAATATTATATTACTAAATTAGAATGCGTAAGTTTCACGTACTTGAGCTTCAATATCTGTCGCATTTGGTAACCAATCTTTTTCAGCTTGACCAAATGGGAAGATTGTATCAGGAGCTGCAACAAATCCGATTGGTGCTTCTAAGTCTAAGATAGCACGTTCAGAAATTTCAGCCATAACACGTGCACCAACACCTGATTGACGTTGTGCTTCTTGAACAACTACTACACGATTTGTTTTCTTAACTGTTGCTAAGATTGTTTCAATATCTAATGGTTGAACTGTACGTAAGTCAACGATTTCTACTGAAATACCTTCTTTTTCTAATGTTTCAGCTGCTTTAATCGCTTCACGAACCATTGCACCATAAGTGATTACTGATACGTCTGTACCTTCTTTAACAACATTAGCTTTTCCTAAAGGAATAGTATATTCTTTTTCAGGGACTTCTTCACGGAATGAACGGTATAATTTCATATGTTCTAAGAAGAATACTGGGTCATTATCACGAATTGCAGAAATTAATAAACCTTTCGCATCGTATGGCCCTGAAGGAATAACTACTTTAATACCAGGTGATTGTGCTAATAAACCTTCTAAGTTATCAGCATGTAATTCTGGTGTATGTACCCCACCACCGAAAGGTGCACGGAATGTAATTGGCATATTACGTGTTCCACCCATACGGTAACGGTAACGAGCAGCTTGTGCTACTACAGAGTCCATTACTTCAAATACGAAACCTAAGAATTGAATTTCTGGAATTGGACGGTAACCTGTTAATGCTAAACCAACAGCTAAACCACCGATACCTGATTCTGCTAAAGGAGTGTTGAATACACGTTCTTCACCGAATTCATCTTGCAAACCTTCTGTTGCACGGAATACCCCACCGTTTTTACCAACGTCTTCACCGAAAACTAATGTACGGTTGTCATTACGTAATTCTGTTGCGATTGCTTGAGTAATCGCTTGGATCATCGTTAATTGAGCCATTATTTATTCTCCTTTGCTTCGTATTTTGTAATAAATTCTTGCGTAAACACATCTGGTGTTTCATACATATTTTTTAAGAAACCAGAAATCTTTTGTTTAGGCTCTTGGTCAGCTAATTTAATCGCTTCTTTAATTTCTTCTTGTGTACGTTCGATAACAGCATCTTCTTTTTCTTTAGACCATAAACCTTTTGCTTCTAAATATTTACGGAAACGGATTAATGGATCTTTAGCTTGCCATTCATCTTGAACACCTTCTGGTTGATAACGAGTTGGATCATCACCTGATAATGTATGTGGTCCAAAACGGTAACATAATGTTTCGATTAAGACTGGACCATTACCAGCGATTGCGTATTCACGTGCAGCTTTTGTTACAGCATAAACAGCTAAAACGTCCATACCGTCAACTACGATACCAGGAATACCAGCAGCTACTGCTTTTTGAGCTAATGTTGGTGCTGCAGATTGTAATTCACGTGGTGTTGAGATTGCCCAACCATTATTTTGAATGAAGAAGATTGCTGGCACTTTATATGCTCCGGCAAAGTTAATACCTTCATAGAAGTCACCTTGAGATGAACCACCGTCACCTGTCCATGTTACAGCAACAGCTTTTTTACCGTCACGTTTCAATCCGAATGCAACACCCATTGCTTGAATGTATTGTGCACCGATAATGATTTGTGGTGGAACAGCTAATAAATCTTGCTCATATGTACTACCTGCTACATGACCACGTGACCATAAGAATGCTTGGTGTAATGGTAGACCATGTTTAATTAATTGTGGAACATCACGATATCCAGGTAAAATGAAGTCAGTCTTTTCAATAGCAGCGATTGAACCTAATTGAGATGCTTCTTGACCAGCAGTAGGTGCATAGAAACCTAAACGTCCTTGACGGTTTAATGCTGTTGAACGCTCATGTAAAATACGAGACCATACCATATCTTCCATTAATTGAACGAGTTCTTCGTCAGATAAATCTGGTAATAAACCTTCGTTTACCACTTCACCTTCTTCATTGATAACTTGTACCGTGCTAAAATCGAAGTTATTTGGATCCAACAATGCTTCGATTGTCACAGCTTCTTTTTTCTTTGCCATATGTGCACACATTCCTTCCTTTTTTTAAATCAGAATAAAACAGCCCGAATTTCTGTTTAACTCCTTATTTACATTACCTAATGTATCACTAACCCTATGCAAATGCAAGTGAAAAAGCCTTTTTCATCCGATACAATCAAGGTTTTTTACGGTTTGTGAAACGTTGTTCAAAATGATGTTTACGCTATCTATTTTTAGTAATTTCACTAATATTTTCATATTTTTATGATAATACTCTTTATGTTCTGTTATAAAACATCAATTAAACTGTATTATTTTATTAATTTTTATATAGTACACATTCTTTGCTATTTATACAAAAACTTAAATATTATAATAGTTTGTGATTTAAAATATATGTTAAGGTTTTCAAGTATTTTTAGGCATTTATATTAGTATTTCCCTCTCGGAAACTATAATCAATACTTCGATTTCAATACTTAAATTCTGTTTATTTTAGACAAGATGCTGTGACAATCTTCCTTGCTTATTTTAGTGTTATTTATAAATATTCATCATCACAAGCAACCGATTCGTACTAATCTCCAACAAAAAAACCACTATCCAACAAAGGATAATGGTTTTTTTGCAAAGTTTAAAACTTTAATTTGTCTTGGCTTATCGCTCAATACGTTTTCTAGAACTTACGCTTACGAGCTGCTTCTGATTTTTTCTTACGTTTTACAGATGGTTTCTCGTAAAACTCGCGTTTACGAGCTTCTCTTAAAGTACCTGTTTTAGAAACGTTACGTTTGAAGCGACGAAGAGCGTCATCCAATGATTCGTTATCACGAACTACTGTTTTTGACATATGATTCCCCTCCCTCCAACTTGTTAGTAACCTTCTATTAGATATTCATCTAAATCAGTCCTTGTTTTATTATAGCAAATCTTGTAAACTTTACAACTCTTATTGAAAAAATTTTTCTCACTTTTTTCATTTTTAAACCGTTTAATTCTCACTAAATTGTATCTCAATCTCAGTGACAACCTGCTTAACAAGAGTGCTTCCTAAAATAACCCCTCGAAAAATCTGTTCTACCGACTGCTCCGACACGGATAAAACATAACGCATATAAACTTGATTATCTCGACCTAAACATAGATAATAACCAGTACCATATATGTCGTTCCATTCATTGATAAAATGAAGCCATTTTATTCGTTGGTCTTCGGATATACACTGTGCGATAGAATAAAAGGCAAGTTGGGCAATCCCTTGATCTTGTTCGGATATCAAAGAAATGGCAAAAGGAACCGTCTTTGTACCAAAATCCATTTGTCCTTTATACATAATTCCACCAGTTATATTCTCTTGTTTCAGTGGAAATGACCGTTCAAGCAACAATTCATTAAATGCCTTATTAATAGAATCCATTAACGTCCCTCCTTATTCTAGCTCCCATTAACTGAAATGACTTCTTTTACTAATTCATTTCGCTCACTGGCGCTCTATACACACTACTTAAAACCTCAATTGCTCAAAATTATAAGTGGGAATCTCGTCCACTTCTACTTCAACTACTTTACTCTTGGGAATAAGGTCAATAATTTTGCGATTATTATTTTCTTGCTTTTCCGTTTCGGTTTGTTGAATTTCTTCTTTGACAGTTTTTGCCAAATCCATACTTCTATCAAGTTCTTCTTTAATTTTTCCAAAAGTAGATAAATCAATTGTTTCCAAGAAGTCCATGTGCTTTTGTAAAACGGATTTCAACTCCCCTTTTAAGTAACTTTCTTGGAGTACGATTTCTCGTTTAATAGCTTCTAGCTCTGCCATGGATAATTCAAAATTAGAAAGACGATTCGTTACTACTTCTTCCGTTGAACTTCGAATGTCTGACGCCTCAGCATGTGCATCTTTAATCACATTTTTTGCTAAATCTTTTGCTTCAACAATTACTTCTGAAATCAACAATTCTTTACTTTCAAAACGTGCTAAACGTTCTTTTAAATCATTGATTGTTTCTTCTTGATTTTTGACCGTATCTTTCAACATTTTTTGTTCTCGATGCATCTGCTGAATTTTCTCCTCCACAGAAGCTCGTGAATAACCAAAAAACAATGTTTTTCTTAATTGTTCTGCACTCCCCATTGGTGCTACCTCCTTATTTTCCCATACTTAATCTACACATTAACATTACTCGCCATTTGATAAATTAGCCTTTTCCTTACAATCGAATCACTCACTAGAATATTATTCATATTGCTACTATTTTACTTTTAATTATATCAAAACAACTGACAGAACTCTAGCTTTTCCAACGACTTTGACTGACAAAATACCGATATTTCGAAATAAAAAACCACTCCCTATGAAGTGGCTTAGTATGACTGTTTACCTAAATACTTTTAATACCCGTAAGCATTCCCACAAAAATTACATTTGACAATTCTCACATTTACCAAACACTTCAAAACGATGTGATTCAATTTTGACCTTTGATAAATCTGTCGTTACTTGTTCCATTGGACAAGCATCTAACGGAATCGTAATGCCACACCTAGTACAAATGAAGTGATGGTGGTGATGACTTTGTTCGCCACAACTTATACGAAACATTTGTTCATGATTATATTCTGTTCCTTCAAGCAATCCATTTTCTACAAAATCATAAATATTGCGATAGGTAGTGTTATAACTCATGGTAGGGTACTTTTCTGCCATCATGCGATGAATATCTTGTGCACTCATGTACCGATCTGACTCTGCAAAGTACATCAAAATTTCCTCACGTTTTTTGGTCATCTTGAATCCCGCATTCTTCAATATTTTTAAGCACTGCTCCACTACTTCAGCTGGTGTTTGTTTTTCTGTTGAATGATGGCTACAATGAGCGTGGTGATGTTCATGTTCCATATACAATCCTCCTTCATTATATGGTATAGTAAAAGAAATCAATCAAAAAGGAGTGCTTTATGATGACAATCGATACTACCCTTCACATTTATCTTATTTCTGATTCGATTGGTGAAACTACAACAAAATTTGCCAAAGCAGCACTTGCGCAATTCCCCACAGCAAATACAGTATTACATAAATTTGTATTTATTTCAAATAAAGATGCTTTAATACCTGTACTAGAAGATGCAAAATCAAACAATGGTATGGTGCTATTGACTTTAGCTAATGCTGAACTCTCAAATTTAAGCGAAGAATTTTGTCGAGAACATCAAATTTTCCTTTATAATTTAATCCAGCCGGTGACTGAAGAAATCGCAAGACGAACTGGCTTAGAACCTACTCATAAAATCGGAGCACAACACGATTTATCAGAAGAATACTTCAATCGTGTTAAAGCAATGGAATTTTGTATGATGTATGATGACGGTAAAGATCCAAAAGGCTTTATCGAAGCAGATATTGTACTTTTAGGTATATCACGCACAAGCAAAACACCACTCAGTATGTACTTAGGCAATCTCGGCTATAAAGTCGCAAATTTACCTTTGATACCTGAAAATCAAGTGCCTAATATCTTATTTGAAATTGATGCTAATAAAATCGTTGGACTGACAACATTTGATAAAGTAGCAAATTTACATCGTGAAAATCGTATGCGTGAATACGGAATGCCGAGTGGTACTAAATATGCATCAATGGAACGTGTTAATCACGAATTGAAGTTTGCTCATGATTTATATGAAAAACTTAATTGCCTAGTTATTAACACAGCTGAACGAAGTATCGAAGAAACAGCCTCCATTATTATTCAAGAATTAAATTTACCGATTCGTGCATAATTTTCAATACACATTAAAGACTGGACAAACTTGCCCAGTCTTTTTTGTTCTATAAAAATTGTTCACGTAATGTTTCGGCACTATGTTGTGACAACAATCCTACTGGAATATCAAACACTGTCTTAGCACCATATTCCCCTTTCACTGCTAAACGATGAGCTGCACGAGCATAGCTTATCAATACACTCGCTGTAAATTCTGGATTCGAATCTAATTTTAAACTAAACTCCATGATTTCATTGCTCGCCTCACCTGTTTTACCGCTACGAATCACAAAGCCGCCATGTGGTAAACCAGCGTGATGTTCGTCTAATTCAGCTTGTGTCACAAAATGAACCACTGTATCGTATTCATCAAAGTAATTTGGCATAGTCACAATTGCCTGCTCAATTTGTTGACGATTAGCATTTTCAGCTGCTACGACAAAACATTCTCGCTTATGCTTTTGACGTGTCGAGAGATTAGGTTGTGTACCTTGACGCACTGCATCAATCGCTGATTCAACAGGAATCGTATATTGCTTAGCATCTAAAACTCCCTCGATACGACGAATCGCATCTGAATGTCCTTGCGAAACACCTTTACCCCAAAATGTATAGCTTTCTCCCTCTGGTAGTACCGCTTCAGCTAATACACGATTTATCGAAAATAAACCTGGATCCCAGCCGACAGAAATCACACTTACTTTATTATTGGCTTGAGCCACTTCATTCACTGCTGCAAAATGTTCTGGCACTTTCGCATGAGTATCGAAACTATCTACTGTATTAAATAATTTAGTAAAAGCAGGAGTTTGTTCAGGTAAATCTGTCGCTGACCCACCACATAAAATCATCACATCAATTTTATCGACAAATTGTGCTACCTCATCAACGTGATACACCGATACGCTCGGATTAACAGGCGTTACACTACTCGGTCCTCGCCTGGTAAAAATAGCGACCAATTCCATATCCTGTTGTTGTGCAATCGCATATTCTACTCCACGACCTAAGTTTCCATAACCAATAATACCAATCCTTATTTTACTCATTCATTTCCACTCCATTCCTTTATAATGTAATTTTAATCATTTTATTATTTTTTACAAGAGATTTCAATAAAATATCATTATTTAAATCGTCATAAATTGCGTGACCAATAAATAAAAATGAATTTCTTTATCTCCAAAACTCGTTTTCATTTGAAAATCCGTTTTAATCAACTGCTCGTAAAATGCTGTTAATTGTGCCAATGGATAGTGACGAGCTAATTGCAGTGCTAATTTGACACGATAAGCATGGACACCTAATTGTGTCGCAATTTCATGTTCTAGACGTCCAGCTGCTGCCAATAATTTCACTTGAATAAGTAAACGGAATTGACTAATCATTAGTGCATGTAAAGCAATCGGCTCATTACGCATTAATAATAAATCTTCATAAATTTGGGTTGCATTTGCTAATTGTTTCGCCATAATCGCATTCGATAATTCAAACACATTGGACTCGAGTGAGCGTGGCACAAGTTGTCGCACGACATCTTTGTTAATCGCCTTACCCGATAGTGCGTATTGTTCTAATTTATTTAATTCATTCATCGCATCACTCAGGCGATATTGAACACGTTGTAATAACTCTTTTCTCGCATCATCAGTCATCGATAAAGATAGTCCTTTTACATGTTGCGTGACAAAGCGTTCAACTTCGTCTTGTTTCATTGCAGTGGCATCTACAACTGTTACATCTTTTAGAAAGGCTTTCGATACTTTTTTTCGCTTATCTAATTGCTCACTTTCCACACGCCAAATGACAATCGAAGACGGATTCGGATTCGTAAGATATTCTAATAAACGATTCGTTTCTTCATCTGAAATTTTTTGTGTCGTTTGTGCATTTAAAAAGGTCACATTATCAATAATAATTAAACGGTATTGCGTAAAAAAGGCATAAGTATCTGCCTCATCGAGTACTTGCGTTATACTGACTTCATCTAAATCAAAATGTACACGATCTATCTCCTCTTCTCCGACCACTTGAACCAATGTATCTAAAAAGAGTTTTTGCAAATAACTTTCATTTCCTTGCAATAAATAGTTCGAGGCAATTTGATTTTGACGAATCATTTGGATTACTTTTTGAAACTCCATTTATCGAATCACATCCTTTGCTCGCAATCTTAACTGCCGTTCCATTATATCAAACTTTTCCAAGTTCAACACACTCAACCAGAAATAAAAATGAAAAATGATTAAGTAAAATTATATTTTTTTAATATTTCATTTAACTTTTTTGCATTCATGTATTATAATATACATTCATAAAGAACATTACACAAGTGGGGCAATGTTATCCCCTAAAAATGAACGTATTTAAGGAGGTTTTCGATGAAACCTGTTATTGGAATTACTGGAAACATTTCACAACTATCTGGCAATCAAGGAGCACCATTAACTGTTAACTATTCACCACTTGGATTTAGCCAAGCCATTGAATTAGCTGGTGGCTCACCAATTATTTTACCAATTATGAATGAAGACAATGCTGAGGCAATCATTTCGATTGTTGACGGCTTACTCTTAACTGGTGGCGAAGATGTATCACCTCATTTTTATAATGAAGAACCACGCATGGTCATCGGTGCAACTTCTCCGGAGCGTGACCGTAGCGAAATTTTATTAATGAAAGAGGCAATGCGACAAAACAAACCGATTTTAGGTATCTGTCGTGGAATGCAATTAATTAATGTGGTCTTAGGCGGAACATTGTATCAAGACTTATCAGAAAATGAACAAATCACTATTCAACATGTGCAAAAAACAAAACCACATCATCCGACGCATTCAATTGTGGTAAAAGAAAATTCTCATATTGCGTCTATTTTTAAAACAGGCGATTATGTAAATTCATTTCATCACCAAGTGCTAAAAGACATCGCACCTGGTTTATCTATTACAGCTTGGAGCCCTGATAATGTACCAGAAGCTGTTGAATTATTTGAAAATCATCAGAGTATTCTCGGCTTACAATGGCATCCGGAACTTAATGCAATTATGAATAATCAACAAAGTTTAGCAATTTTCAAGGACTTAGTACAACGTGCGAACAAAGCACGTCATCATATCAACCAACAAAATGAGCTGGGTTACCATTTAATTTAATTCATAAATTAACACCCCTACTATTGAAACGATAGTAGGGGTGTGCTTATTTATTCAGCTAATAATTGTTGATAAATTGCTAAATATTCTTTTGTCGGATTTTCCCAACTGAAATTACGTGTCATTGCTTGATGCATTAATCCTTGCCAATGTTCTGGACGTTGATAGTAAACGGTTAAAGCATTATAAATAGTGGATAATAAATTCCAGCTATTAAAACCATAAAAACTAAAACCTGTTCCTTCACCGGTGAATTGATTATATGGCTGCACCGTATCTTTTAACCCACCTGTTTCATGAACGATTGGCAATGTGCCGTAACGCATCGACATCATCTGCGATAAGCCACACGGTTCGAAAGCACTCGGCATTAAGAACATATCACTTCCAGCATAAATCAATTGTGCAATTTTTAAGTCAAACTTAATTAAACTCTTCATTTTATGTGGATATTTAGATTCAAAGTAACGGAAAGAATGTTCAAAACGTTCATCTCCGGTACCTAATAAAACCACTTGAACTTCTGCTTGCGATAATAATTCTTCAAGACGTTCTTCGACCAATTGGAATCCTTTTTGGTCAGTCAAACGACTCACCATACCGATAATCGGTACATCTTCTCGCACAGGTAAGCCTACTGCTTCCTGTAAAGCTCGTTTATTTTCATATTTTCCAGCAAGTTGATTAGCCGAGAAATGATGCGGAATTAATGTATCAGTTTCTGGATTATTCAAATCATAGTCAATCCCATTAATAATTCCACGTACTTTCCACTGATTATATAGTAAGGTCCCTTCAAGTTGTTCACCAAATTCAGGTGTCATAATTTCATGGGCATAAGTTGGACTCACTGTCGTCACAATATCCGAAAAATTAATCGCACCTTTCATAAAATTAACACAATCTTTCCACTGTAAACCATCTTGCGTATACGCATTGTAATGCGTACCGAAAACACGTTCTAAAATATTGGGAGCAAAAACTCCTTGGAAACGTAAATTATGAATGGTAAATACTTTACGAATATGACGCAGACGATTTTTCCAATGATAACGGTCAACTAATAATACCGGCACCATGGCAGTATGCCAATCATTGCAGTGAATCACATCAGGAATCCAATCAATCACTTCTAGCATTTCAATAATAGCCGTTGAAAAGAATCCAAACCGTTCGCCGTCATCCCACTCGCCATATAAGCTCTTACGGTCAAAATAACTTAAATTATCAATAAAATAATAAGTAATTCCGTCTAACTCTAATGTTTTAATACCACAATAGACATTTTTGTCCCCTAATTGAAAACGAAAATGCGCAATTTCTTGAAGTTGTTCTTGATAGGTCGCTGGCATTTGCGTGTAGTTCGGTAAAACAACACGAATATCGACACCTTGTTTGGCTAGTTCTTTTGGTAGTGCATAGGCAACGTCCCCTAGTCCACCGGTTTTGAAAAAGGGTGCAGCCTCTGCTGCAGCAAATAGTACTTTCATCATTTAAGAAAGCCTCCTATACTTCTACTACAGTATTTTTACCAATAACAACCAAATTATCCGGTGTACCAATCACTCTAGCACCAGCTTTAATGACACAATTCTTATCGATAATAGCGTATTCTACTACAGCACCTGATTCAACTTTGGTCCCTTGGAAAATAATACTATGTTTCACCTTAGCATCCGATTCAATATGCACTTTACGATTGATAACTGAACGCCATACTTCACCGTCTACTGTAACACCCGTTGCTAAAATCGAATCTTTAACAACAGAATGTGGTGCATAATATGTCGGCGTTCCATTTTTACTCTTCGTTAAAATCGGCTGACTTGTATGGAATACGGCATTATATTTGGCACGATCCAATAAATCCATATGTGCTTGATAATAACGGTCAATCGTTTCAACATTGGCTGTATAACCTGTATATTCGTAAACATTGACTGTTTGATCTAACAGATAGCTTTCGATGACACTATCCACTTCACCATAACGTCCTTCAGCTTCTGCTCGTGTCATCAATTCATTCATCTTATCGACACTTAAAATATACATACCTAAGTTAACATTCACTCGTTCAGCTTCTCCAGCTTCACGCAAAGGCACCACATCTAATAATTGCCCATAGTTATCAAGCACTAAATTCATATCTTCAGAATAGCGACGTGCTTCTTCTAACACAATCGGTTTATACACTACTGTAACATCTGCTTCACTTGATAAATGATGACGATAAATGGCACGAATATCGACATTCGCAATAATTTTACTCCCTGACACAAAAACATAATTCGCATGAGAACGTTTCATATAGAGTCGGTGGTCATCATAAAAATGACCTCCGGCATTCTCTTGTAAATGACGCAATTTCCAATTTTGTTGTGAAAAAGTAAAGATTCCTCCTGTGATTTGAGAATCAAAATTCCAAGAATCACCTGAACGAATATGGTCATAAATCGAACGTCCAGATTCTGAAATAAATAATGCACAAGAATCGATTTCGGCGTGTGCAATATTCGATAATGGGAAATCTACGACACGATAACGTCCAGCAAATGGTAAGGCTGCAACCGGACGCCCATTAGTCAAAGGTCTTAACGGTTCCTCATTTTCAGTTAAATTAACAATCGCACATAATTTATTCTTCACCATCGTTTTTCGGTCCTCCAATCACTTCTTGATACCCTACAACTGCAATATTTTCTGGCGTTCCAATCACACTTGCCCCGTCTGCTAATACGGCATTTTCACCAATAATTGCATACTCTACTTTACAATTTTTACCTACGGTTACACCCGCCATTAATAGCGAGTCATTAATCGTAGAATTTTCACCTACTCTAACATCCAATGATAAAATAGAATCTTCAACTGTCCCAGCAACATAACAACCGTCGACAACTAAAGCATTTTTCAATACGGCATCTTCCGTTAAAAATTGTGGTGGTGTAATTGGATTATTTGTATAAACTCTCCAGCTATCTTCGCTCACATGCAATGGGTGCTCTGGAGATAAAAATTCCATATTTGCTTCCCATAGACTTTCAATCGTTCCAACATCTTTCCAGTAGCCGTCAAATGCAAAAGCAAAGCAATTTTCAGCATTTTCTAAATAAGCTGGAATAACATTTTTACCAAAATCTTCCATTTCACGATTTTTCGCTTGGTCTTCTACAAGATAGCGTCTTAACGTTTGCCAGTTGAAAATATAAATCCCCATAGAGGCAAGATTACTTTTCGGATTAGCAGGTTTTTCTTCAAACTCAATAATTCTACCTGAATGGTCCGTATTCATAATACCAAAGCGAGACGCTTCTTTAATTGGAACCGGAATAACCCCCACTGTTAAGCTCGCTTGATTTTTCTTGTGATTTTCTAGCATTTCACTATAATCCATTTTATAAATATGGTCACCCGATAAAATCAATACATATTCTGGATTGATTGAATCAATATAAGCAATATTTTGGTAAATCGCATGAGCTGTTCCTTTAAACCATTTTTCACCGTCGGAACTTGAGTAAGGTTGCAAAATTGTAGCACCACTATTGCGCCCAGTTAAGCCCCAAGCCGAACCATTACCGATATGTTCATTCAACTCAAGTGGTTGATACTGCGTCACCACTCCTACTGTTTTGATACCTGAGTTAATACAATTACTTAACGCAAAATCAATAATCCGATATTTTCCTCCAAACGGAACTGCTGGTTTCGCTGTTTTCTTTGTTAACACACCTAAACGCGTCCCTTGTCCACCGGCGAGAATCATTGCAATCATTTCTTGTTTCATCTCAATATTCGATTGCTCAATAGCAACCGCTCTCCTTCCTTATTTCAGTTTTTTCATTTATTTTGTTTTTGTTCCATAAATACGTTTAGGCTGCAAATACAATACTGATAATGGTGGCAAGTCCAGCGTTAACATAAACGGCTCGCCGTCTTGCTCTTGCTCACTTGTTTTATACTCCAATTCTTGTAAAGCATTGGAGCCACCATATTTCGCATCATCCGTATTTAACACGACTTTATATTGCCCTTTATACGGTGCACCAACAGGTACTTTATGCTGCCATTTATTTTCAAAGTTACACGCTACAATAACAAAATCTCGTGGCGAAGAACCTTGACGAATCATCGTTAAATAACCGTCATCATACGCATCAGCTTCCAAAACACGCAAACCGTCACGCTCATGATCCCACTCATGCATCGCTTTTGTATCTCTCACAAAACAATTAACATCTGCCACCAATTGTTGATACTCATGATTGTATTCTCTTGTTAAATCAATCCACTCTAATTCTGAATAATAACGCCATTCTAAATATTGTCCTAGCTCATTCCCCATAAAATTCAATGTTTTTCCTGGTTGTGCTGCCATGTAAGCTTGCATTAATCGCAATGTTGAAAATTGTTCAAAGCGATTTCCTGGAATGCGACCAAGTAAAGAGTGCTTACCATGTACCACTTCATCATGCGAATAAGGCAAAATAAATCGTTCATTATATTGATACATGAACACAAAGGTAATCAAAGTAAGATTTTTAGGTCGTAAATAAGGTTCTAATTCAAAGAAACGTAATGTATCATTCATCCAACCTAAATTCCACTTATAGTCAAAACCAAGTCCACCCTCACTTACCGGTGCTGTAATGCCCTCACGATTTGAACTTTCTTCTGCAATCATATATACATCTGGCAATTCTTCTTGAATCGTTGTATTGAGTTTTTGTAGAAAATCAATTCCCTGTAAATTTTCATTAGTCCCTAATTCATTTGGCGTCCATGGCCCAGCATCGAAATCCAAATACAGCATGTTCGTTACAGCATCGACACGCAAACCGTCAACATGAAATTCTTTTAACCAAAATAAGGCATTGGAAATTAAAAAGCTCTGAACCTGTGTTTTTCCTAAATCAAAATTCAAAGTGCCCCAGCCAATATTATTGGCACGATTGACATCTTGATATTCAAAAGTCGGTGTACCGTCAAAATATGCCAGTGCATAGGCATTACGACAAAAATGACCTGGCACCCAATCCAAAATCACCCCAATATCATGTTGATGTGCTAAATCGACTAAATATTTTAATTCTGCCATTGTACCAAAACGTCCAGCCAGTCCGTAGTACCCTGTAATCTGATAGCCCCACGATGCTTCAAGAGGATGATCCATTAAAGGCATCAATTCAATATGGGTATACCCCATGGATACAACATAGGGAATTAAACTATCTGCTAACTCCCTTAAAGTATAATACCGTCCGTCTGGATGCTGTCGCCAACTCGATGCATGAACTTCATAAATCGAAAGTGGTGCTTTAAATTTATCTCGTTTCGCACGTTTTTTCAGCCATTTTGCATCATTCCATTCAAACTCAGGAATATCTGCCACGATACTCGCATCTTTAGGAGCAATTTCAAAACGATGTCCAAATGGATCCATTTTATATTCAATATAGCCATTTCCATGGTCAATACCATATTTATAGCATTGCCCTTCGTGTGCTTCTGATACAAAAACAGTCCACACGCCACCTTCTTGCCACGTCATCGGTGTGCGACCCCAATAATTAAAATCTCCTGTCAAAAAAACATTTGCTGCATTCGGAGCCCATACACTAAATTGATATCCCATTATATCTCCAACTTGAGCTTTCTTGCTTCCAAGAAAACGATAGGCTTCACGGTGTTGCCCCGTATTAAAGATATAAATATCTTCCTTAAAATGCGGTAACCCGATTGATGTTTGCATTCTCATCCTCCTTACCAACATAATTTTTTTCTTAATTATAGCATGCGGCCATAATATTCAAATGTTTTTATTAAAATAATCTAATATTTTTTTCAGAACGTTTGCCTTTTTTATTAATATTGAAACACTATAACATCGAAAAAAATTCGCTCATTTATTCGACAACAAAAAGTGCTTTTAATACACGCTTCCTGTATTGTTGATGCTAATATTATAACATATAATACGCTTTCATGCAAACGTTCTCATAAACATTAAATATGTTTTTAGGTGCAGTTAAATATTTAAGCAACACATACAGTAATGTTATTAAATCGCATTAAATTTCTCAATAAATTTTAATGTTTTTCCAAAACTATTCTGTCAAAAAATTGGCTCAGTTACTATACAAAAAAGCCTGAGAAAATGACTTTCTCAGACTCACTTATTTTAATTATTGCTGCCAAGCCGTATTAAAACGCTCTAATAGCTCATCAGCAGTTACAGGACCTCGACTTCCTGCTTCATAATTTGGAAATTCTGGCACCTCTTTATCCCAATAGCTAAATAGATGATCAATATATTTCCATGCATGTTCTACTTCCAAATAATGCGCAAAATGACTCTTATCCCCTAATATACATTCATAAATCAAACGTTCATAATCATGTGGAGTTGCTACCAATTGCTCCGGCGTATAATAGTATTCTAATGGAATACTTTCCGTTTCATGTGAATAACCCATTTTCTTTTGATTAACAGTAAAACGATAACCTGTTTTTGGTGCAACTTCAATATGCAATTGATTGCCCGGTACTCCTGCTTGAGTCGGCTTAAACTGCACATCAATCGTTGTCGCTTTGCTATCAAGTCGTTTACCAGTACGAACAAAGAATGGTACACCTTTCCATTGTGGTAAATCAATTTCGACGCAAGCAGCAAAATAAGTTTCAGTAGCCGATGTGGCACTCACTTTATCTTCTTGACGATAGCCTTTCAATTGCTCACTTGGGCCATATTGCCCACGAACAAATTTTTCTTTTACTTCTTTCTCGTCTTGTGGATAATATAGCGATGCCAATACTTTGATTTTTTCTTCTTGAATCGCTTCTGCTGTCGCTTCTTTCGGTTGTTCCATAGCGAGCATTGCCAAGATTTGTAGAGCATGATTTTGAATCATGTCACGTGTTGCACCTGAAGTATCATAATATTCACCACGATCTTCGACTCCTACTTCTTCCAGTAAGCTAATTTGAATATTATCAATTCCTTGATTATTCCAACTATCTGCAAATACACGATTATCAAAACGAATATTACGAATCGCTTGTACCATTTCTTTACCTAAATAATGGTCGATACGGAATATTTGATTTTCATTAAATGTACGGTTCAAACTTTGTTGTAAATCCTTTGCTGAAGCTGTATCATGCCCGAATGGTTTTTCAATAATTAAACGGTTATAACCATTTTCCGTAATTAACTGTTGGTCACGCAAATGTCCGGTAATCGTTGGAAATAATTTAGGGGATAAAGAAATATAGAAGATACGATTCCCCATTGTTTCATATTGTTGATCCAATTCTTCTTGAAAATTTCTCAAACGTTGGTAGTGCGTTGTATCATTCACATCATGCGATACATAATACACATGAGATAAAAATTCTTTCAAATGCTCTGCCTGCTCAACTTCACCTTTTACACTGTCAGATACACGCTGACGCATCTCTTGATGTGTCCACTCAGTTCTTCCTGTTCCAATTAATGCAAAATGAGTTGAAATTAGTCCATTTTTATATAAACGATACAAGGCAGGATATAATTTACGTGCAGCTAAATCACCCGTTGCACCAAATAAAGTTAAAATTAAACGGTTCTCTGTCACATCAATTCCCTCCAGTTTTTCTATCTCTCTCATTATATGCTAATTTTTTTTAGAACTCAATCATGTTGATTTTAATTTATACAAATCTATCACTCATTTTTCGGTTATATCACGCCAAAAAAAATCGGGTATGGCAGATTTTACTACCTTACCCAATAGCATAAATTATGCTGATGCAACTAGTTTTTTCGCCAACTCATAGCAACCTGTTATCCCAGCATTATCTTCTAATGCCGGTGGAACGATGAATGATTCAATCGCTGGAATTTCTAAGTAGCCATTGTTTAACTCAACAAAACGTTGCTTAATCAATGGGAATAATTGACGTTGCTTCATCACGCCACCACCTAAAATGAATTTTTCACTACCTAAAATAACATAATAATTGTATAAGGCTTGTGCAATATAATCTGCTTCAATTTCCCATGCTTGATGTGTTTCTTCTAACTCAAAGCCTTTTTTACCCCAACGTGCTTCGATAGCCGGGCCAGCAGCCATGCCTTCTAAGCAATCTTTGTGATAAGGACATGTCCCTTCAAATGTATCCTTCTCATGGCGACGAATTAAAATATGTCCCGACTCAGGGTGACCATAGCCACTGACAATATTGCCGTCAACTACAAATCCACCACCGATTCCTGTACCAACAGTTAAATAAACAACATTTTTTAAGCCTTGTGCAGCCCCTTGCATCATTTCACCATAGGCAGCAGCATTCACATCTGTTGTCCATGCAATCGGCACATCAAATTCTTTCTTAAATGTTCCAACAAAATTGAAATTTTGCCAACCAGCTTTTGGTGTAGTTGTAATATAGCCATAATTATCCAATGATTCATTAACTCCTATCGGTCCGAAAGAACCGATTCCTAAAGCACGCATTTCAGGGTATTTTTTAAAAAATTCAATCATTGCTGGAATTGATTGGTCTGGCGTTTGAGTTGGTATACTCACACGCTCAATTAATTCTCCTTCTTCTGTAAACATCGCACAAACGCATTTTGTGCCACCAGCTTCTAAAGCTCCTATCATTTATCTTTTCCTCCTTATTTCGTTTCCATTGGGTGAACATCTATCAATTTATCCTATCCACCCTAAAGCACATTATCACTATTTTACTCGATTTTTATTTGAAATGCGATTATTTTTTCTACAAAAATGGTGTATAAATTTCTCAATAATACTCAGAAATCTATACACCACCTTATATCTATTAACTTAACATATATCCGGTCAATTCAACTTCACCACTTACAACTTGTAATCGTGGTTGCGTCGCTGAATCAAAGAAATAATTCGAAGTTAAAACTGATGAGCCTTGATTAACAAATACTTCAATCGAATGCGTATCAATTACTAGACGCAAACCTTCAACTGTTGCTTCTTTAACAACTACTCCTCGTTCAATAACCGGAATTTTTTCTTCTCCCAACAACTGTTCTTTTAAGCCTTGTCGATTAATATAGACTGCACTATCACTCTCTTGATAACGAATACTAATAAAGTCATTGTCACTACCATAATGTAATTCAAAGCTCGCTTGTTGTTGATTATCCACATCAACAACGATTGCTTGATTGACCACTTCATCTAATGATACAGGCGTCGTTAATGGTGGCAATACCGGTGTTTGTATTACTTTACCTTCTTGAATACGAACCTCTCTAGCGATTGTCATCGCCATTGCCCATTGATGTTCCAATTCTTTCGTCACATTACGGCGTCCCCAAGTATGCATCCAAGCAATCATAATACGGCGTCCTTTATCATCTTGCAATGACTGTGGTGCATAGAAATCATGGCCACTATCCACTTCTTCAATCATCTGTGGCTCAAATGTTTTGGTCTGCCAATCGACTTTTCCACGCATAAAGTATGTAGTATTAATATTATGATGTTTCAAGCCGTCACGTGCTACTTGCATCGGCGACATTACCAAGCAATCTTCACCGTCTAAATTGAAATAATCTGGACACTCCCACATAATACCATGCTCTGGATTGCCTTTTAAGAAAATAGACTCAAATTGCCAATCAACTAAATTCTCTGAACCAACCAATACGATACAGCCACCATTATTGCGATATTTCGCTGCAACGACTGCATAATATTTACCATCACGTTCAAATACTTTCGGGTCACGAAAATCTGCTGGGTCAATTTCATCAGGTAAATCTTTTTCATCTAATACTGGATTGCTCGCCAATTTTTCAAAGTGGATACCATCTTTTGAATATGCCATATTTTGCACTTGGCGAACCGTTCCGTCTTCTCGTACAATATGTCCTGTGTACATTAACCATAATGTATCATCTTTGACAATTGCACTACCAGAAAAACAACCACTAATATCATATGGCTTATCTGGCGCTAAGGCTACCGGCAAATGTTCCCAATTCACTAAATCTTTTGACTTTGCATGTCCCCAATGCATTGGCCCCCAAACACTATCATATGGGAAATATTGGTAGAATAAATGATATTCTCCACGGAAATAAACAAAGCCATTCGGATCGTTAATCCAACCAACTGGCGCAACAAAATGCGCTTTAGGTCGATATTGTGTATTGATATTTCCTTTAGTTTGAGCAATAAATTCATTTGCTCTCTCAACACTATATACTTCTGTCACGCCCAGTCCTCCTCTTATTATTGATTTGCTAAATAAGCATCAAAGTATTGTTGTTTGATTTTTAACCATTCTGGTAAACGGAAACGTTCTAATTCAGATAAATATTCATCCCATTCAGCATCAATATTACCATTTACAATCCATTCTGAACGTTTACGGTTCACATATTCCATTAAGTCAGCTTCAATCAATTCAATTGTTTCTAAATCTTCTGCTTCCATAAATACACGTGGGTAGTTGTAGTCATTATTCATAAATGGCACATAAGTTGCGTGCATTAAGTCTAGACGCCATTTTGCATCATCTGGCATTGTTGTCACTTTACCATAGTACTCATCTAAGATTGCTAATGGTCCACCAACTTCTGTTTTTTGACGTAATTCACCTGGTGCTGTACCGTCTAATGGTAAATGTTTCAATGATTGTGTTGCTTCATCAAACTCAAAAATGTTTTGTTGTGTTTCATCACCATATGTACCCCAGTTGTTTTGAACTGATTGAATTGGAACATACATTTGATCTAACCATTTCGCAGTTAATTCTAAGTTTTTATTCGCACTTGTAATAACGGCACGACCACGTTGGAAACCAAAGTTATTTGTACGTGTAATATGTTTCACACCAGTAGGTCCTTCTAAAACTGGTAATACATCATAGCTATCATTCATACCTGTAACATTAGCTTTATCCCAAGTGAAGTAAACACCGTAGCGATGTTCAGAACCTTTCGCAATATATGTATTCCAATCTTGTTCGAATGCTTCACTATCTAATAAACCACGTTCATACAAATCACGCATGAATTTAATACCTGTTTTGTATTCTTCATTATCTGCTGTAAAGTCAACTTTTTTATCGTTGCCAACAACAAGGTGGTCATCATTATCACCGATACCAAAAGCACCCATTAAAATCTTGAAGTCTTCATTTCCACCATTGTTGATGAACGCTAAAGGAATTTCGTCTGCTTGACCATTTCCATTTGGATCTTCATTTTTAAATGCTTCTAATACTTTTACTAAATCTTCCGTTGTTTTTGGCATTTCTAAACCTAATTTTTTCAACCAATCCGTATTAATCCAAGCCATGTCGTTAACACTGTGAATAGATTCTTTATCTGCACCTAATTCTTCAATCCATGGTAATGAATAAATATGTCCGTCAGGAGCTGTTACCATTGCACGATATTGTGGATTTTCATCAAAGATTTTCTTCAAATTCGGCATATGTTGGTCAATTAAATCTTCTAAAGGAATAATTACACCATTTTTCGCCCATTTAATTAAGTCAACATCAGATGCACTAGCATTTAAGAACGCATCTGGTAGGTCACCACTTGAAATATCTAAATTACGTTTTTCAGCATAATCCGTTGAATAGTTCGTCCAATCAATATGTACATTTGTTGCTTCTTCTAAACGTTTGTAGATTAATTTATCGTTAGGGTCAGCAGGTGCTAATGGTGAGCTACCTGTCGTAATTTTCAATGTTACTTTATCTTTCAATGGCAATGTCACATTTGATAATTTGTAATCTGGACTTGACGGCCCTTGAGCTGTATTCCCACAAGCTGCTAACACCATAGTGCTTACCATTAATAAACCTACTTTTTTCATTTTCATGATAATTTCCTCCTAAATATTTTTTAATTTTTATCCTTTTAATGAACCGACTAAAATACCTTTATCAAAGTATTTTTGGAAGAATGGATACATAATCAACAATGGTAAACTTGAAATGACAATTGTTGCATATTTAATCATTTCTGCTAATCGTTGAATATCTATCATCGCTGTATTTGTACCAATCATTTCTTGATTTGGTTGGTTTTGAATTAAGATTTTACGCAATACTAACTGCAATGGCTCTAAGTTTGGATCTTTTAAGTAAATCATTGCATCAAAGTATGAGTTCCATTGACCTACAAAGGCATATAGGAATAGCACAAACATAATTGGTTTTGCTAGTGGCACAATGATTTTAATGAAAATTTGAAATTCATTCGCTCCGTCAATTACGGCAGCTTCCATTAATTCCTCTGGTAATGTTTGCACATAAGTACGAATTAAAATGATATTCCATACATTCACAGCTCCAGGGATAATAATCGCCCAAACCGTATTTAACATTCCCAATTGTTTTACCAATAAGTAAGTAGGAACTAATCCCCCACCGAAGAACATTGTAATAATTAAGAATAAGTTAATCCATTTACGTCCGATTAAATCTTTTTTTGATAACGGATAGGCTGTTAACATTGAAACAGCAACCGTTAAAACTGAAAATGTAACAGAATAAAAGATTGAGTTGAAAAAACCACGTAAGATTGAAGAATCTGATAATACACGTTGATAACCGTCTAAAGTCCAGTCACGTGGGTCAAAACTAATCCCTTTATTTAATAGTGCTGTTGGATTCATAAAGGAAGCAGCTAAAATATAAATTAATGGCACAAAAGTAATCAGCACAATTAAGCCGATTAAAATTCGATTGATAATTAAGACACGACGGTCAAAATCTGTTTGCATTGCTGAATTCATATGTCTACCTCCTATAATCCTTCACCGTCATTAAGGTGTTTTACTGTTTTATTTACAATTACTAATAAAATAATATTGATGACTGTATTGATTAATCCGACAGCTGTTGAGTATGAATAGTTACCAGATACAAGACCTTGTTTATAAACATAAGTCGAAATAATTTCCGATGCTGTCAAGTTCAATGATGTTTGCATCAAATATGCTTTTTCATAACCAACACTCATAATATTACCGGCTGCTAAAATAAATTGAATAACCATTACCGGTTTCAATGTTGGTAAATCAATATGCCAAATACGTTGGAAAATATTCGCACCGTCTAATTTGGCAGCTTCAATTAATGACGGACTAACATTGACGAGTGTCGCTGTATATAAAGTCGAAGCCCAACCCATTCCTTGCCAAATTCCACTTCCGATATATAAAGATCTAAAGTAGTCTGGATTTGTCATAAAATTAATATTGATACCTACAGTAGATAATAAACGATTGATTGGTCCGTCAATCGAGAAGAATAAGAAAATCATCCCGACAATAACGACCACCGAAATAAAGTTTGGTGCGTATAAGATTAATTGAATTCGACGTTTTAACTTGTCACTACCTAATTGATTTAGCATAATCGCTAAAATAATTGGTGGTAAGAAACCCCATAATAATCCGAACACACTTAGTTTTAAGGTATTGGCAACTAACAAGCCTAAATTAGGGGCTGATAAAAACTTGGTAAATTCTTTAAATCCTACCCAATTACTACCTAAAATACCACGCATTGGATTATAATCTTTAAACGCAATCAATACACCGTACATCGGAATATATCTAAAAATAAAAGTTAATAACAATCCCGGTAATAACATTAATAATAAGACTTTCTGCCTTTTCAGTTTATCCAGAAATGTTTCTTTTCGTCGCATCACTTGCGTCATTTCTACTCCTCCTTGTTTTTTTGAAACGTTTCATTTTTATTTTAATAATAAATGTGTGCCCTCATTTTCATAACAACACACGACTAATCTACCTATTTTTGAAACGTTTCATTTTTATTTTAAAAAAATTTGCTGTCGCTTCCCGACTACAATGTAAGTGTATACAAAATGGTGTCTTTTGTCAACAGCTTTTTCTACTTTTTCTCAATTATTTTATTCGATTTAGTAGTAGGGCCTTCAATATATTCCCCCGGTATTAAAATTTGTTGCATGTGTGGTTTCTGGTCAATAATATTAAGTAGCATATCAATCGCTTTTTTTGCCATTTGTTCTAGTGGTTGCTTAATCGTTGACACTACATATTCTCGTTCGCTCGCCAAACGAATGCCGTCATATCCGATTACTTGTATCTCATCTGGTACTTTCCGTTGTAATTTTCGAATAATCGCTAATGTATCTAACGCAACAAAATCATTAATTGCAAAAATACCGTCAATCGTTTCATGCTCTGTTAAAAACCGCTCAATATGTCGTGATAAGTTGTCAATCGGCTCTTCCAAATCCAATATCGAGATTTTTTTATTCGCCGAACGAACTGCTTTTTCAAAGTATAATCGACGTTTTTTCGTTTCATTGGCAGTATCATTATGTGTCCCAATAAATGCTAGATGCTGACAACCTTTTTCAATAAGTGTCTGAGCTGCTAATTCTGCACCATATTGATTATCAGATGCTACACAAGCAATTTCCATACCTGGAAACATTCGGTCAATACTGACAAATGGTATATTCGATGATAAGTACTCTTCAATCGACGAATAAGTTATCGCAATAATACCGTCCACCTTATTTTGTTGTAACATCTTAATATACTCTACTTCTTTTGTCGCACCCTCACTATTACAAAGCAATAATTTAATTTCACGTGCACTTAACTCTCGTTCAACATAATAAGAAAATTCTCCGAAAAACGGATGCCAAATAGTCGGAACAATGAGTGCAACCGTATTAGTTCGATTCAACTTCATACCACGTGCATATTCATCAGGAACATACGCTAATTGTTGAATAGCTGCCTCTACTTTTGCAAGTGTTATCGGCTTAATACCGGGTGCATGATTAATAACACGTGATACCGTCCCTAAACTAACACCTGCTAATTCTGCTACATCTTTCATCGTAGCCATATAATCACCTCACTTCTTCGCCATTATATCACGGTTATGAAAAAAATGTAAGGGCTTTTCAATTTGTTCACAAACAAAAAGGATTGAGCCGTTCATGTCAGTACATTATTTGCTCAATCCTTTACTTTGTTTGATTAATAGAGATTAATCATCAATCTCTACTTCTAATACTTTTTTACTATATGCATCTAAACGAACTTCGTATACTTGTTGCCCATCTTTAATCGTTACTTCCCAGTAAGTAACACCATTATCACGTTCTAAATCCCATTTCATCACTTCGCCTGATGTAACTTCAGCTAATGCTACTTGTGCCGCATCATCAAATGAACTTAATTTATTTAACTCTATTTTTTCTTTTTCACGTTCAATTCCATTCGCTTCATCAGTGTCTAATGGAGAACTTCCTTTAGAGATGACTTCTTTTGTTGTCGCATTGAATTTTATGTCATACTCATTATCATTATCTAAGCCCTCAACACTCACTACCCACTTATCCAATTGACGTTCTAATTCAATTGATTGAATATCAGTATTTGGAAACTCTTTTTGATAAGCTGCTACCACTTCTTCAAAGGTCATCAATCCTTTTAACACGTCCGTTTTCAACGTAGCATTACTGCTCGCTACGGCTTGTGTTGTCGCTTCTTGCGCCATACCATTCGGTACTGGCATTAGGAATGTTCCAGTCATTAACGCTGCTAAAACTAATTTTTTCATATTTATCGTTCTCCTTTACTTCCAACTCGCTAAAATGACGCTCGTTGTTCTACTCTGTTTGAGTTGATAATCCTATTTTATGGTAGAACGCATTTTGTTGCTCTTCATTTTGATAAATATAACATGAAGATTTCTTCATTTTGGAATCACTACTTCAAACGAAACACCTTTTGGCTGATAATCTTTCACTGAAATAGTTCCATGCAATTGTTCAGTCATCGCCCTTACAATCGACAAACCAATACCACTTCCTTGACGCTGCGAATGCTCTCCACGATAAAAACGGTCAAAAATACGCTCTTTCTCATCTGTCGGAATTCCCTCACCTGTATCCGAAACAATAAAGTAAAGACGATTATCATCTTCATAAAATTGAATAATAATCATATCACTCGATTTAGAATAATTAATAGCATTTTCAATCAAATTAGACACAATCGGACGCCAATAGTGCAATGAAGTTTCCATATAGATTGTTTCATCCACTTGAATATGAATGGTTTGTGACGCATTTCGAGTCAAATGAACCACTTCTTCTTTAATCCATTGCCCTAATGCTTCCATTTGTTTCGGCTGTACAACTTCGGCTTTTGCTAAAGATAATAATTGCTGAACTAATTGTTCCATTCGTTTCGACTCATTGTCAATATAATCAAGCGATTCAGCAATAATTTCAGGATTTTTTGCCCCACGTCGTTTAATTAAATTAACATGCCCTCGTATCGCCGCAATCGGTGTTTTTAAATCATGCGACGCATTAACCACAAAGGTCTGCTCTCTCAAAACGGCTGCCCGTTGAGCTTGTAGTAAAGAATTAAAGGCAATCGCAATATCATTCAATTCAGCAATCGCATAATCTGTTGGTAAATGCTCGTCTGTCAACGGTGATAATTGCTTAATACGATTAGTTAAATCAAGCATTTCTTCACTCCAGTCACGTGATTTCCAGTAAATATATCCTGCACCAGCTACCATTAATACAATCAGTAAACATAAGGTACTCCAAAACAATCGCCAAAACAGTGTCATTAACGCTGACGCCTCAATAGCGACACTGAGTCGGTAATCATCATTTGTATCTTGAACAATATAGTAAGCACCCTGCTCAAGAAAAACTAAATGCCCCCACTTTCGTTTAGACGCTAACGCAAGAAATGTCTCTCTAGCACCTCGAGAAAAATAACGGCGACCGTCTTTCATCTCAATCATCATCACATTGTCGTCTTCGTGTGCTAAATACGCATTCATTAGTGCCAACCAATTTTCTCCTGAAGATTGACCGACTTCGACTGCTTCCACGATTGTTTCAGCTTGTTCACCCATATAGCGATAAATACTAAACAATGCAACACTACTAAATACAAAACTCGTCAGTAAAATAATAAGTGCCATTATCTTAGTCAATTTTTTGGCTAAAATAATTTTGACAGATTGAATTGGTTTACGCATCTTCATTCCTCATAACATATCCGACACCACGAACAGTTTTTAGTAATTGCCCATAGGTGTCTGCACCCAATTTATTGCGTAAATTACGTATATAAACGTCCACCACATTAGTTTGTCCGTCATACTCATAACCCCAAATAGCATTCAACAAATCATCACGTGTTTTCACCACTTCTGGTTCTTTCATCAATTCATATAAAATTCCAAATTCTTTTGGTGTCAAGTCAATCGTCACATCATCGATTAACACTTGATGTCTAGCTGTATCCAAGAGCAATCCTTGATAAATCAGCTGCGATTGTGTTTTAGATTGCGTTTGCAGACGACGCTCAATCACACGAATCCGAGCAAATAATACTTCTACATCAAATGGTTTCGTCAAATAATCATCAATACCTGAATCTAATCCCATAATAATATCATGCGTCTGGTCACGTGCTGTCATCATAATAATCGGTATCACACTAATTTTTCGGATACGTCGAGCTAATGTCACACCGTCATAACCTGGTAACATCCAATCCAACAATAAAATATCAATTTCTTCAAGATGCGTTTGGATATATTCCCATGCTTCCTTACCGTCATGAATCACATGCGTTTCGTACCCTTCAAACATCAATTCCTTTTGTATAAAAGCAGCTAAACTTAACTCATCTTCAATAACTAATAATTTCACGCACATAACCTCCTCGCATGATTCAAATTTCGATAAAAAAGAGTGAGCCCAACACTACGTACAGCCACACTCCATTCATTATCTATTGCTTAGGACGTCGCTTACCTTTATTTTTAGTATCACGACGGCGATTTTTTTTCTTTACTTTTTCATTAGTAGTGACCACTGGTCGTTTTTTCGTTGCTTTCTTAACCACTTTAACTGGCTTATTTATCTCTTCGTCACGCAACTGATTACGCTCTAATTCCGACATCAAAGCCCCTTTATACGTTGTATAAGGTTCCAATGCAATCATTTCTGAAACGAGCATTTCATTCAAATCACGTAATTCTTGCTCATTGACCAATGAAATAACCATCCCCTGTTTGCCCATACGTCCAGTTCTTCCCGAACGATGTGTATAAGTCCGAACATCAGATACTCGATTGAAATGAATTACTGCCGGTAAATCAGCAATATCCAATCCTCGAGCTGCAACATCTGTGGTCAACAGATACGTTAATTCGCCATTTCTAAACGCTGTAATCGAACGTTCACGTTCCATTTTTGACAATTGCCCATGCAGTAACCCAACCGATACATTTTCAAAAATCAGTTTCGCTGCAATGGTTTCTAATTCACTCACCTGTTCAAAAAATACAATAGCTTGCATTCCTTCAACTTGAGCAAGACGTTTTAATTGCTGACCTTTCTGACGATTTTGCGTCAAAATGGCAACATGCTTAATATTCATCGTATTTTCATCAGATTGCTGATACAATGCTAATCCCTGTTCTTCAACGATACGTTGCAATGCCGGACCATAAGTAGCACTAACCCATACTTTTTGCACATCACGCATCAAACGTTTCACAATCGCATTCACTGCTTCTTCTTGCGAATCTTCTAGTAAATAGTCACCCTCATCTAATACAATTGTTTTCACTTGATGAAACTTCACTTTTCTCGACTGTTGTGCAATCTCTTGCAGTCTTCCTGGCGTTGCCACAATCACTTCTGGTCGCTCTTTTAAAGCCTCCAATTGACGTTTCAAATTAGCATTTCCTAAAATAGGCAAGCAATGAATACCTAGTAATTCGCCCCATTCTTGAACAACGGTACTAATTTGTTTGACAAGTTCTTGTGACGGTGCCAAAATGATAACCTGTAAACTTTGGTCAGCTTGAACCGTTGATAAAATTGGCAATAAATAAGCCAATGTCTTACCCGAACCTGTCGGTGAAATGGCAACTAATGACTTTCCGTCTTGAATCGGCTGATATAATAAAGTTTGAATCGCTGTTGCGGACTCAAACCCTTTGTTTTGCCAATGTGTCTTTAACACACTATTTAATTGTTCCAACATATTTTTCTCCTTGAACTTATCGACTATCCCTTACGCCCACTGCATCAATATCTAGCCTAAATAATTTTCTTCAGACCCTAGATAGATACCAGCAGAATGACGTAATTGTTCCATTACTTGTGCTACTTGCAGACTCAATTGTTTCCAGTCTTCATACCGCACTTGTTGCTGCATATTATCCGGTTCTTCAATGATTTCACTAAATGCAATCAATTCATCGTACATCACATTTTCTGGACGATACTCAATTACTTTTGCCTCTTGACCCGATTTATTAATCAGTCGCACACTCGCAATTCGTGTAATTCCCTCGATAACAATCGTTTCATCATCAAAATAAATTTCACTTGGCATCACTGAATGTACTGCTTTTGAAATAAAAATATTCACTTGGAACTTATGATACGTCAAAATTGCCATTCCAAATAAATCAACTAAATTCGCACCCTTTACTGTATGATAATTCACTGCTTCTGGCATACCAAACAAGTCCAATGCCACATATAATGGATACACACCGATGTCCATTAACGAGCCCCCTGAAAAATCAAGATTAAAAACATTCGGCTCTTCCACTTTTCCTTTCATCGAATCAACATATTGTTCATACTTAGACGAATACTGCCCGATATTGAAATTAGCTCCCACGAAAGGATGTGAATGCCCTTTTTGTAAATTACGCACTAACTGTCGCAAACGGCGATAATTGCGACTATGATAATGCAGCGCTGCTTCAAATATTTTAACACCTTGTTCTTTAGCAAATTCATGTGCTTCATGCCATTCTCTTACTGAAGAAAATGCAGGTTTCTCAACAATCACATGTTTGCCAGCACGAATGGCTGCCATAGCTTGTTCAAAATGCAAACTATTCGGACTCGCTATATAAATGACATCAATTTCAGGGTCATACAATAAATTATTTAGCTGGTCAGTATAATAATCTGCATGATAAAAGGTTGCAATGTCTTGGGCACTATTAGCATTCCTAGAATAGACACCTTTAATATGATACCGTCGTGTCAATTTCAATGCTTGTATAAATTGTTCTGTAATCCAGGAAGTCCCAATGGTTCCAACATTCAGCATAATACACCTTTCTTTCTCAATTTTTTTAATCATCTTGATAACACTCGGTCATCTCATTTACACATTACTGAATTTATCTCTACTTAATACTCTTACGATATAGCCACACAATCACTTCATAGACAATAATCGCTAAAACAAAATACATCATAAACAATGATTGTGGCAGCACATTAATGATTGGGTCTGTATTCGGATTAAATAACCATAAATCATTTCTGAAAAACAATTGATGAAATAGCACAAACAATTTATCAAAGGCTATCACAATAAAAAAGAGTAAAATCAATGGAAAATATGCTGTTAATTTTAACCATTGTTGTGCATAATACGCAATACGTTTTGTTCGCTTCGTTCTCAATGACCAAATTAGATAAACGATACCGATAATACTTAGCATAAAATTCCACTGCATCAATCGTTTCACTTCTACAAAATGCTGTAATCCCCCAGCTGAACTGGAAAAATTAGCAAAGGACAAAGTCGCTTGGAATGGCGAAATTAAATAATGCATCAAATGGTCGATATTAACAAACAATTGAGTGTTGCTCAATCCCATAGGTGTCGCAACATCATAGACTGTCGTAAACAAACGGTAACTCCACTGACCCGTCAAAACTACTAACGAAATGGATAAACTGAGTATCACCAAACTCTTCACAATAGCTGCTACTGCATATCTGATTTGATTCATTCACCCAACTCCCACTCCGATAAATTATTCAATACATAGGTCGGTGCTACAGGAAAATTTGAAACATCAGCAGCTGTCGTCACCCCTGTTAACACTAATAAGGTGTCCATTCCAGCATCTAATCCCACTCGAATATCCGTTTCATAATTGTCACCAATCATTAAAACATCTTCGACATTCAGACCTAATCGGTTCAGACAACCATCTAAAATTGGACGATACGGCTTACCCATAACCACCGGCTCGACACGTGTTGTGTATTGTAAAAATGCCGTTAAAGCACCGGAACTTGGCATCATGCCATTTTCCGTTGGGATACTACGGTCAGTATTCGTCACAAGAAAAGCAGCCCCATTTCGAATCGCTTGAGCTGCCATTGCGAGCGATTCATAGGTTGCTTGACGATTTAATGCTTGTACCACTACATCTGCTTGATTCGTTTGGTCGATAGTATAGCCCGCTTCTTTAATCAAATTAACCAAGGACGGTTCCCCCACCACATGCACTCTGGCATCTGAATGATGTGCATTCAAATAATCGATTAATGCTAAAGCCGAAGTATAACAATGCTCTGCCGTCACTGGCAAATCATAGTTAGTGACTAAATTATCAGCAACTTCTTGCGGACTTTTCGTCGCATTATTAGTCATAAATAATAATGGAATATCCGCTGCCAATAATTTTTTGATAAACTGTTCAGCTGTTGGAATACGATTTTTACCAAAATAAACCGTTCCGTCTAAATCAATTAAATATGCTTTATACTGTTTCAACGCTTTTCCACCTTAATGTTTCTATATATTATTTTGAATGTTGTTTAATTACAAACTTACGTTTATTTGTTTGTGCCACTACCGATACTTTATTATCAACTGGTTTCGGTGACTGCTCTGCCTGTGTTTTTTTGTGTTTCGATTGCTTAATTTGAAAATTATCTCGTGCTTTAGCTTTTTTAGCTGGTTTCACTTTGACTGACGGAACAATTTCTTGTTCTTTCGTGCTGCGTGTTTGAATTTGTTTAGTCGCAGCTTTAGTTAATTGTTTCGTAGATTGAGTTGGTGCTTGCGTTAATTGATTATATTTCAATAATGCCTCTTCTTTCGCCAACACAAAGTATTTACATCCAAAATTACAATATTCCTTTAAGTAATCTTCTAAATAATCAATCGTTTGCTCACGTGGTACTTTACGACGATTTAATTGATAAAATCCACGCAATCTTAATTGTTCGTATCCCCAATCGCCCACAATAAAATCAAATTTTTCAAAGTAATCTTGATAACGTGCTTCAAATGCCACAAAATCAAAACCCTCACGATAATCTTTCACTACACGATAAATTTGCTGATTAATTTGTATTGTTGTGTCATCAATTAAGTAGACATTTTTTTCAGATTCTGTTGCTTCCGTCGTAATTGATGTTAAAATCGATTCGATTTGCGTCGTAATTGTATCAACTGGTCGATGCTTCATTATTGACAGCCTCCTTATACTTTAAGTATCGTTTTGTTCAATTTATCATTCAATATAGGTAGTTTCTTAACCGATACTTCTTCCATGTTTCTTTACCATTATAACAGTTAGCCGTTCATAAATGAAGATATAGTTTCGAACCTATTCTTTACATCAAAAAAAGTTATGATACACATTACATAAAATGAGTACCATAACTTTTTTTTGATGTAAAACTTAACTATTTAATTAACGTTCCTTGAATAATTAATAAAATAACAGCGACCAAACCTAAGCCCAGTAAAGCAAACTTATACTTTGCCGGAATTTTTGGTAATGGATATTTAATCACAAATCCCACCAACAATACAGCATAGACAAGTAACCAAAGAATACTTGCTATATTGAGTGGTATAGCCCAACTAATCAATGACAAAATCGGTAATGCCATTGCAATTGAAACAAGTGGTAAGCCATAAATTGTTCCTAATTCTAACTCGCCTTGCAATTCAATTGGACGATTAAAATGTGCAATTCTCACAGCAACAGCCAAGAGATAAAACGCACTAATCACCAATGCAGCCACAGAACCATCTGTAATGCGAATTAATAAGCTAACTGGCGCTAAACCATATGTGACCATTTTACTTAATGCTTCTAATTCTAGTCCAAATGCAACTTGAGCGTCCTCACGCTGATTAGCATTCGCATAAGAATCATTGAAAAAATGAATAATCGCAGCTAATACAAGTGAAATAATCGCATAATGCGTTTCACCAATTGTTGCAAATCCAACAGCAATCGTTCCAAAAAATAAAAATAATACCAAAAGTAAATTTGATGGATGCAAATCTCCTAAAAGCATGACACTTTTCCTCCTTTAAGCACCGTTTAAAATGCTCATTAAACAAATAAAAACATTTATAAGCCTATTGTAACGGTAAATGAAAACAATTTCAATAAATTCACTGTAAATACTTTCAAAATATTTGCAGTTTAACAATAAGTCTTATATACTAGGTAAAAAGGTTTCCTAAAAATTGAGCATGACTCATAAAGAACGTCTTATAATAATCAATGAGTGTTCTTAGCTATGATACTCATTTTTGCCGCATCTTAGAACATAGTGCGAGGCAAAATATCATTGTGCGAATAATGCACAAGAGTATATTATGAAGTGGACACCGAGTTAGCCCGAGCTATCCAAAATAGGAGGTAGACAAAATGAAATGGAAAATTGTTACAGATTCAGGCGCAAATATTCGCCTAAATTCACAAATTAATGAAGAAGTTGGTTTTGAAGTTGTACCATTATTAATTAATATTGGTACTGAATTATTTATCGATAATGACCTAGAAAAAATCCCATACTTAATGGATACCATGGAAAGCAGTAAACTCGGTTCTTCGAGTGCTTGCCCTGCACCAGATACGTATGCAAAAGCATTTGCTGATGCTGACAATATTATTTGTTTCACTCTATCAAGTGGCTTATCAGGCAGTTATAATAGTGCCATGTTAGCCAAAGAAACAGTATTAGAACAAGACCCTACAAAAAATATTTTCATTTTTGATTCGCTTTCTGCAGGTTCTGAAGTTGATTTATTGATTAACAAAGCCATTGAATTAGCAACAAGTGATGTAGATTTTGACAATGTAGTGAATTTATTGAAAGCCTATCATGAAAAAACAGCATTGTTATTCATGTTAGAATCAGTAGATAATCTAGTTAAAAATGGACGTCTTAATAAGCTAGTTGGTTCAATGATTGGTTTATTAGGTATTCGCTTAATCGGAGAACGCAGTGAAGTAGGACAAATTGAAGTTATTCATAAGTCGAAAGGCTCAAAACGTGCATTAAAATTATTATTAGAAGAATTAAAACAAAAAGGTTATGATAATGGTAAAATTATCGTATCACATTGTTTAAACGAAACTATTGCAGAAGAATTTAAAACATTAGTATTAGCACAATATCCACAAGCTGACATTGAAATTAATCAAACAAGTGGTCTATGCAGCTACTACGCACAACGTGGTGGTTTAATGATTGGTTATCAAAAGGCATAATTTTTTCAATACAAAAAGCATCGAGTACCCGTAGTGATACTCGATGTTTTTGTTATTGCGTAAGTTAAACCATTTTTCAAACTATCGACGTTTACGTCTAGATAAATAGCTCATGACAATAAGTAATAAAATAGCTCCTAGCAGAGTTGAAACCACGCTAAAGCCACCCCATACCGGACCAATCGGACCGAATAATTGATTACCAATCCAACCACCTAGGAAACCGGCAATAATATTACCGATAATCCCACCTGGAACATCACGATCTAAAATAACACCGGCTAACCAACCTAAGATACCACCAACGATTAATGATCCAATCATTTCATTCACTCCTTTATTGCGATAATATATCTGCAAAAACTAAAAATCATCAATTAATTATATTAATTCTAAAATATTTCTTAAGACTTTTCAAATAATATACACTCGCATACACTTCTCTATGCTAAAACTGGACAAGTCATTTATTTCATTATCCACTCAACGCATGGTCACAAATTCTTCACTACCAGTCGGATGAATCGCTACTACTGCATCAAAATCTGCTTTCGTGGCTTTCATTTTCATGGCAACACCAAATCCTTGAATCATTTCGTCGACCCCTTCACCAATCCCATGAAGCCCAACTACAACTTCATCTGGTCCTTGACATACTAATTTAAAATAACAAGGTTCACGATGTCCACTAGCCGATGCGTACATTGAGAAGAATTTACTACGATATATTTTAATATCCGCTTCGCCAAATTGTTTCAATGCCTCTTCTTCTGTTAAACCAATCGTACCAATCGGTGGATGACTGAAGACAACCGTTGGAATTAACTCATACGAAATACTCGCCGTTGACGCTTGATTAAATAAATACTCCGATACTTGACGTCCAGCTTTAATCGCTACTGGGGTCAAATCAACTTTTCCAATGACATCCCCAATCGCATAAATACCAGGTGTAGAAGTTTGATGTTGTTCATCAACTTGAATATATCCACGTTCATCTAAGGCAACACCTGCATTTTCTAATTTTAAATGCTCCACATTCGGTTTGCGACCAATCGCAACAACCACTTTATCTACTGTCGCCACTACTTTCCCCTGCATTAAACATTCAATTTTATCCCCATTTTTTCGGTACTCATCAATCGTAGTATTCGTCAATAAAGTCGGCCCATTTTTCTCCATTGCTTCGACTAAACCGTCCGTTAACATACGGTCAAATGTGCGTAGTGGTCGCTCATAACGTACAGCTAATTTAGTATCAACACCAAGCGAATGCAATACTCCGGCTAACTCAACGGCAATATATCCAGCCCCAACAACTAATACTGACTCTGGCAATGCTTGCCATTCAAAGAAATCATCGGAATTATCCGTTAATTCAATTCCTTTTACATCTGGCATGCTCGGTCTTCCACCAGTTGCAATTACAATATGTTTAGCACGGATACGCTCACCATTTACTTCTACTTCATTTTGATTAACGAAAGTCGCATAACCGTCAATGACTTCAACCCCATTATTAGTAAAGGCATTATCATAACTATTGCGTGAACGCTCTACATAACCGTTTCGTGCTGCTAAAAATTGCTGAAAATCAAATTGAGCATTTTCTACTGTAAAACCATAGCCAGGGCCATAATGATGAATGGCTTCATTGATTTTAGCTGCATACCAGCTTACTTTTTTGGGAACACACCCAACATTAACACAAGTCCCACCAATTAAATTGGCTTCGATTACAGCTACTTTAGCTCCATATTGTGCTGCACGATTAGCAGTCGCAATTCCACCACTACCACCACCAATTGTAATTAAATCATATTCTCGCATTGTTATTCCTTCTTCCTTTTTGCACTATTAATAATGTAACACAAGCCAGCAGTATCAAAAACCATTTTGCTCAAAGCACTTCAAGAAGTGGACGTCAAGCCAATCCGAGCGAACTATAATATTTAACACGTGCAAATAATTATCGAAGTTGTTATAATACTCGTTGGTGATTAATAATATGAAACAAACAAAACCCAATTTAATGTTAGAGGGGCCGATTACGAAAACCATTTTAACGATTTCGGCACCTTTAATGCTTAATAACTTAATTCGAACACTATACAACTTGACAGACGGCCTATACGTCGCCCAACTATCTTCAGACGATTTTGCAGCCACTGCATTTGTCTGGCCATTAAATTTCTTATTTATCTCATTGGGTATGGGGATTGGTGTCGGTGCTACCACACTAATTGCTCAAAATTTAGGAGCTAAAAAAGAACAGCAAGCACATCAATATGCACAAAATGCTCTCAATCTTTCAATAGTTATCGGCCTTATTTTTTCAGTCATTGGTTATTTTGCTTCTCCACTCTTTGTCCAGTGGATGGGAGGCGCCGGAGAATTTGCAACAAAAAGCATTACCTATCTAAAAATAAATTTTATCGGTCTATTTTTTGATTTTGGTTATTTTGCCTATCAAGCAGTCTTAAATGCTGAGGGTCAAACAAAAATGATTACTGCTATTAGTACCATTTCTTCTTTACTCAATGTTATTCTCGACCCATTATTAATTTTTAAAACAATCCCACTTATCAATGTACCCGGATTGGACATGGGAATCGCTGGAGCAGCTTGGGCAACGGTTATTTCAAAAATAGTCTTACTCATACTCGCTGCATATACCGTACAAAATCGCTCACGCATTCCACGATTAACGCTTAATTTTCACTTTAATTGGGCAAGCATCCACACACTTAGTAAAATTGCACTACCAAGTGCTTTCGGTTATGGTGGAGCAGCAATGGGCTTTACTGTCTTGAATGGTTTAATTCAATCATACGGAACAGATACCTTAGCAGCCTTTTCAATGGGTAATCGCCTATCAGATTTAATGACACAACCACAAATGGGAATTGGAATGGCATTAACATCATTGATTGGGCAAAATGTCGGAGCAAAACAATTTGACCGTGCTAAAGCAATCTTTACAAAAACATTGCACATCGTCTTATTGATTTCCGCCGTATCATCGCTAGCAATCTTTTTATTCAAAGACCCATTGCTGTCAATTTTTATTACAGATAGCAGCAATCACAATCTATGGATACAAGCCAGCGAATATTTATATTTTTCTGCCTTTATTATCTTCTTTATGGGCTTATTCTCTGGATTTAGTGGTTTTTTCCAAGGTGTAGGGAAAACGAATTATTCTATGTATATGGCAATTGGACGCTTATGGTTTTTACGTTTACCATTCATCTGGATTTTCAGCCATTTTACATCATTAGAGTCCACTGGTATTTGGATAGCCATGTTACTATCCAATGGATTAACCGTATTATTTGCCTATATCGCTTATCGCTACTATCAATGGGAAGAAATTATTTAACTTATCGAACATACTCTTATTGTTGTCACTTTAAGGGTATGTTTTTTCTTTCGAAATACTTAACTCCGTTATATAATAGTACTATCAAATTTGACGGAGGATTGGTCATGGATAATTTTAATTTTTATGCCCCAACTTATTTTGCTTTTGGAAAAGATAAAGAACACGAAGTTGGCAAATTAGTAAAACGATTCGGCGGAACAAAGGTTCTCATTCATTATGGTGGTGGTTCAGTTGTACGCTCAGGTTTATTAGACCGAGTTACCCATGCTCTCGCTACTGAAAATATCGACTATGTAACCTTAGGAGGTGCAATGCCAAATCCACGTAGTAGTCTTGTTTATGAGGGCATTGAATTATGTAAAAGAGAAAACATTGACTTTGTACTAGCCGTCGGTGGTGGCAGTGCAATTGACTCTGCAAAAGCTATTGCAGCTGGAGCTATTTATGACGGAGATTTTTGGGACTTTTTTACAGGAAAGCCCGTTAATAAGGCATTGCCTATCGGTACAATTTTAACTATTTCAGCAGCCGGTAGTGAGGGGTCGCTTGACGCTGTGATTACCAAAGAGGAAGATATGTTGAAACGTGACGCTTCCGGTGAGGCATTAAGACCAGTCTTTTCGATTTTAAATCCGTCCTTAACTTTAACCTTATCTGCCTATCAAACTGCCTGTGGGATTACTGATATGATGGCACATTTGTACGAACGTTACTTAACAAATACTGAAAATGTCGAAGTAACCGACCGCATGATTGAAGGCTTATTATTAGCTTTGATTTCTGAGGGGCAAAAGGCAATGGAAAATCCCGATAACTACGAGTCACGTGCAAACTTAATGTGGGCGGGTATGATGGCACATAATGATTCTTGTGGCGTAGGACGTACTCATGACTGGGCAAGCCATGATATTGAACACGAATTATCCGCTGAATATGACTGTGCACATGGAGCAGGCCTTGCTGTCGTTATGCCGGCTGTCTTTACGTATAACTTATCCCATAATGTCATGCGTTTTGCACAAATAGCTGTTCGTGTATGGGGCTGTCAAATGGATTTTGAAAATCCTGAACGCACTGCTAAAGCAGGTATTGAGGCATTCCGCCAATTTTTAATTTCAATTGGCATGCCGAAAAACTTAGCTGAATTAGGTGGAAAAGAAGAAGACATCGAAAAAATGGCACATCGTGCTTGTTATGGCAATGACCGTTCCGGTCATATAGGTGGTTTCGTTTCCTTAAACGAAGCAGATGTTGCAGCTATTTTTCGTATGATGCTTTAATCAAAAAAGACAAACAAGCCGTATCCATTTCGATACGGCTTGTTATAATTCTAATTGTAAATTACCATAAACTAATTCTTTCTTCTGGTGCTAAATACATTGCATCGCCTTCTTTAGTTTCAAACACTTCATGGAATAAATCTAAGTTACGAACTTGCATATTAGCTCTCAATGGATTTGGTGCATGCTCATCTGTTGCCATAATCATCGCTAAGGCTTCTGGACGAATGTTTTGACGCCAGTTACGAGCCCAGCTGAAGAAAAATTCTTTTGCATCAGCACCTTCTTGTTTCATTAATGCTTCTAATGATGCTGAAATTCCCCCTGCATCAGCGATATTTTCTGTCAATGTTAATTCTGCATTTACCGGATTGCCAGCTACTTCTAAACCAGACCATTGTGTCACAAACGCTTGTGTTTTTTCTTCGAATTTCGCAAAATCTTCTTCTGTCCACCAGTTATTCATATTACCATTTTCATCAAATAAAGCTCCATTTGTGTCAAAAGCATGCGAAATCTCATGTGCAATAACTGCACCAATTCCACCATAATTTTGACTTGGTGTTTGTTCAATACTATAAAATGGTGCTTGTAAAAAGGCTGCTGGGAAGTAAATACCATTACTTAATGGTGAATAGAACGCATTGACGGTCTGAGCGCCCATACCCCATAAGCTCTTATCCACTGGCTCTGAATAATGTTCAATAGCATACTCATTGCGGACACGACGATTTTCCATTACATTCTCTAACCATGATTTTTCAGTATCAAAACTTAATAAGTCATATACATCTGAAATTTTATCAGGATAACCGATATTGACACTTAAATTATCTAATTTTTTAATCGCACCATCGATTGTCGCTTGACTTAACCAGTCATTTTTCGCCAAACGCTCACGATAAACGGCAATAATATTCGTTACCATTTCAGTTACTTGTTGACGTGCCTCTTCACCAAAATAAGTTTGACCATAATATTGACCAATAACTTCATCATAGTTAGCTGTTGCGACATCAAAGGCTAAATCTTCACCTGTTGAAAATTCTTGAACCCCTGTTAAAGCCATTGTATACTGTTGATTCGCAGTATATAACTCTTCAGATAAGAAACTTGCTAATTCTCTTGCTGTTAAAACCGTCATCCATGATTTAATTAATCCAAGATTCTCTTCATTCACTACATCATTAATCGCTTCATAGTACTCTGGATGCGTCACAATTAAATGTTCTACATCATCTGTTCCTAAAATTGTCGTAACTAATTCATTTAATTTTAAACTTTCAGAATAGCCACCTAATTCTTCCAATGAACGTTCATTGATTTGTGTTGTAATATCTGCCGATTCAGCCGAAGTACGTGCGTATGGAACTAATAATGCATCGAAAGTAATCGCTTGTTGCATTAAGGTTGCAGCCTCTTCTTCTGAATATCCCATACCAACTAAAACTGGAATCGTTGTTTGTGTTAATAAATCAAATAATTGAGCTTTTTGCGTTTCATCAGCATAATAATCTTTAGCTGGTAATAATAAACTTGGTTGTCCTACTGCAAACATTTGTTCATCTGATTTTTTTGGATTATTGATAATACCAAAAGTAATTGGAGCTGGTAAAGCAAAGTTGCTTGATTCGTTAATAATATAATTTCTTAAATCATCAACAGATGCAATGCTAGCAATTTTATCCAAATATGGTTTTGCTGGTGCTGCACCCTCTTCATTACGACGCTCAACATTGTTAACGATTTGATATAGATTTACGAAGTTTTGATGATAGGTATCAGGTAATTGAATCTCACCTGCCACAATCTTTTTCACATCTTCTTTTAATGTTTCTTCTACTTTGTCTTGAATCTCAGAAAAGCTATCCACTGATAAACTATCTGCTTGAATTGTTGCTTGTGCCAACCAATCTGCATTTACAAATTGATATAAATCCGTCTTAGGAGATAAAGATTCAGCATTTGATTCTTCTACAGCCGTTGTTTCTTCCGCTCTTACTAGTAATCCGTCTACTAAAAAGCTAGAAGATACTGTCGATAACAATAATGTTGACGCTAATAATAATGCGATTTTTTTATTTCTTTTCATAACATCATTCTCTCTTTCTATGTTTATAATATCTTTAGATATAAATGTAATTTATCATATTTTATAATTATAATCAACTTCAATTTATTTATGCAACCGTTTATAATATTGATTTATCAAATACTTTTCTCACCTAATGTTTGCAAAAAAATATTCAAAAAAAAAAAAACATTTTATACAACAAATGAGTACTTCTTTAGATAATTTACGATACATTGCTCAAATTTTTTTAGTCTGTAAAGGAAAAATACTTTACAGACTTCTTTTTCTCTGCTATAATTCTTAATTGTGAATGATATTTATGGAGGTGAAAAACACATGGCAGTAAAAATCCGTTTAAAACGTATGGGTGCTAAGAAAAAACCTTTCTACAGAATCGTTGTTGCAGACTCTCGTTCTCCACGTGACGGTCGTATTATCGAACAAATCGGTATCTACAACCCATTAACAGAACCAGCAACTTTAGACGTAAAAGAAGAATTAGCTTTAAAATGGTTAGGAAATGGTGCTCAACCATCTGACACAGTTCGTAGCTTATTATCTAAAGCTGGAATCATGAAAAAATTCCACGAATCAAAATAATGAATCGTGAGATGATTAAACCGACTTGATAAGTTTGCTTATCAAGTCGGTCTTTTTGTGTATCTTTCCTACTCTACTCCAGTTACATGCTCATTAATTTTAAAAACATATTTATGTCCTTGCGTCATACTATGGTAGAAACCCTCTCCCTCGTATAAGTGAAACACTTGAACACCCGCAATATCACTTTCAGTTGGGTAAACATGCTTAACAAATGGATTATCTTTTAACACTTCAGTCAAACGTTCTCGCCCAATTTCTCTGACTTTCCCCTCAATACGAATCACTTGAATCAAGTAATCATCTTGTGACATCGCTGTAATGGCAACATGTGGATTATGAGCCATTTGTTGATAAAAATTCGTTTTTGGACTTGTCATAAAGAAAATACCTTGTTCATTCGCTACCCCAATATGTGCATGACGAGCATGAGGTTTTCCGTCTTTATCAACTGTCGCAAAAACAGCTACTTTCATATCTTTTTGCAAAATGGATAAAATATCATTTACTTTCATATTGTCACCCTTTCTTTTATATTAATTATATCACAATCACCACATGATTAAACCCTTTTCAAAAAGATTAATCTACAGATTTCTAATTCCACCTTGCCAAATAAAAACAGAGCAAGAAGTTCCAAATACCAACAGACTTCATTTCAGTAATCACGATGTCATCTGTTGCATTATTCAAACTTTTTGCCCAATTCAATATAAATTTAGCTATTAATCATCTGATTCTCTACAAATTTTGCATACGTTGAATGATTATTCATCAATTCGTAATGCGTACCTTCTCCTGTAATCTTACCACCTTTATCTAGGAAGTAAATTTTATCTGCTGTTTGCGTTGTTGACAAGCGATGTGATATAACAAAAAATGTTGTTTCTTTTCTCATCTCTTCAATAATATTCACAATTATTTTTTCAGATTGACTATCCAAATGAGCAGTTGCCTCATCAAGAATAATGACTGGTGCTTTCTCTAATAATGCTCTAGCAAATTGTAAACGTTGCTTTTGCCCACCAGAAAGATTAGAACCCATTTCTCCAACTTCACTGTCTAACTGATTCGGTAAATTTTCTACCATTTCTTTCAAGTCAACTCGTTCCAAAACATTCCATAACTGCTGTTCATCTGGCACTGCTGCTAATGAATATATTAGATTTTCACGAATACTAGCATTTAGCAACACATTATCTTGCGATAGCCATGCAATTTGCTCTCGTAACGATTTAATGGATACGGATTCTGACAATTGCCCATTATATACAATGGCACCATCTGTCGGCTCATATAAACGTAAAATCATTTGAATTAAAGTCGATTTTCCTGCACCTGACGGCCCAACTAAAGCTGTTAATTGATTCGATTGAACAGTTAGCGACAGATTTTCAAACACATTATTTTCATCTTCATGGTATTTAAAACTCAAATCTTCAATACGAATATCTCCACCACGTAAACTTACAAACTCGCCACCTTTTTCTTCTTCAACAAGTTGATTTAATTCATCAAAGTATTGCATCGCAGCTTTATACTTTCCAACCTGATTACTAAATTGACTAATCGCAGACATTGGTGTCAATAACATAAAAATATAAATTAAAAATGAAATGAATTCCCCCATTGTAATTGAACCTGTTAATACACGTTGAGAACCATAGTAAAAAATAGCTGCAATAACTGCAATAAGCAATATAATCGCTAATAGTCTTGTGATACTATCAATGAATTTTTCCTTAATTGCCTGCTGTTTTAACTTATCTAAATTATTTAACACTTGTTCACTTGCAAAGGTTTCTGCATTGTTCACTTTAATTGATTTTCGTTGCAAAAATGACTCTGCCATTTTACTAATCGTAAAACTTTTTACTTGATTGGTTTCTTGAGATAATTTCTCAACTCTAGCTGATAAAGGTGAAAGAATAATTATCCATACTGGTAAGAGTATAAAGATTAATAAAGTTAATTTCCAATCAATGAGAATTAACAACACCAATGTCGGCACCACTACGAAGATACTAGTTAATACCTCTACCAAACTAACTGAATAGAATGCTTTAATAATATCCGCATTTGTCATGATTAAACTGGAAATTTCAGTACTATTAAACTGATGCCGTTCACTTTCTTTCACTCTCAATAAGTGCCCTTGCACACGGCTAATAAATCCAACCAATACAGATTCAACATTTTTTACAGTCATTAAGTTTGATATAGCACCTAAGATGATTTGTAATAAAACAATACCAATTAAGGCAGCAATGATATTCAAAGGAATCGTTGATGATTCTAAATCAATCAACTTTGATAACATTTTCGGCATCAAAATCGAAACAAAACTTCCAATTATGCCAATAAAAATTGAAAAGTATAAATTCACTTTTTGCCTTGTTGTAAATAAATTCATAAAAACACCCTTTCTCAGCTATCCTATTAACACCTAAATGAAACTTCAAAATTGAAAAATAACTACTTTTCCATGAAAATATCGTTAACATATTCTTCCAATTTCTACATCACTCAAATAGATTTTGAGTTATTATAATAATAACTGTTTTCTAATCTAAATGCAATGTGTTTTTAATTTATTTAGGGGTGTATTTTGTTTCAAAAATAAAAAACCTATATTACAGAAATTCTCCATAATATAGGTTGAAAAAACCCCTCCAAAAAGGGTGCTAGTCAGACCGCCTCACCATTGTCTGACTAATCTTCCTCGATAACATAAATTTTCTTAAAAATGGTAACCATACCTTCAAAAACTTCTTCAGATAATAAAGCCAGCTTTGGTACTTCTCTAATTAGATTTCTTTTTAATTCTAAATAGCTAAAATTTTCATCTTCTGAAAATAGTCTATTTAATAATAAAATAATTTTTCCTCGTTCATCAAAAGTAATACCATTCTCCAAACAAAAAAGACTTGCAGAAACTGGTTTTAAAGTTGAATGACCATGTAATTCAGCTAATTCAGAAATAGAACTTTCTATCAAATTTAGCTTATCTAAAACATATTCATCTATAGTATCCAACTAACTGCCTCCCTAATAGCAGCTTTACCAACTTTTGTCCAAATACTTCTTTCTTCTTTCAAATATTGATAATCAAATTCTCTAGGAGCTTGATAAATAACATTAGAACTACTATCAGCTAAAACTTCAATAGGTGGCAAAACACTTCCCGACAAAGTAACAGCTAACAATGGTAAAGTAATACACTTCATCATTTTTTTCATAGGATTCTACTCCTTTAAATAATTAAGTTTAAATTATTATACACAAAAAATCATGTTTATGAAAGAACAAACATGGAAGCACACTAAAAAATCATTCAGTCACATCAATTCTAATTAATCAAGAATCCTATCCGGACACTAGCTCAAAATTTTCTCAACTACACTTACTTTAATTTACACTTAAGACATACCTTTACTTACCTTTTATGTGCTAAACTAACTAACACATACATAAAATAAGACTGCATTAAAACCCAATCTTAAAAACCTATATTACAGAAATTCTCTATAATATAGGTTGAAATTTATTTAATTAAACTAATCTATTTCTACGCTTTCAACGCTTCAATTTGGTCTAGCAAGCCGTCCACATATTGAATTGCACTACGTAACGCACCAGCATCTCTCATCGAAACACCTGCTTTTTCAGCCAATTCAAGTGGTGATAATGTTCCACCAGCTTTTAAGACTGTTAACCAACTATCAATTGCCGCTTGTTCACCATTTGCGATACGTTGTCCTATTTGTGTACCAACTGTCAAACCAGCTGAATAAGTATATGGGTATAATCCCATGAAGTAATGTGGCTGACGCATCCATGTTAATTCTGCTCCTGGTGTCACTTCTAACGCATCACCCCAGAATTGCGTTAATGTTTCATGGAAAAATTGATTTAATACTGTTGCATTCAACAACTCATCACGGTCAACAGCTTGATAAACTTTACGTTGGAAATCTGCTTCCAATAAATGTGTCACCATATTGTGGAAATAAGTTCGTGAAATAAATTCAGAAATTAATACACGTTTTTGCGTATCTTCAATTGGTTGATTCAATAAATATTGACACGCAATCACTTCATTTGCCGTTGACGGTGCTTCAATAAAGTATAAACTTGCTTCTGGTGTAATATTCAATTGATTTTTATAAGTTAGATTAAAGTGACCAGCATGACCTAATTCATGTGCTAACACTAATGCTTCACTTAGTAAACCAGTCCAGTTTAACAACACATAACTTGGTCCATTATAAACAGTCGAACAGAACCCACCTGTTGATTTCGTTTGATTCATCGGAAAATCAATCCAACGCTCGTCAAAGCTACGTTTTACAATTGATAAATATTCTTCACCAAAGATACTAAAGATGTTCTCCATTAATTCACGTGATGCTGCAATACTCATTTTTTCCGGTTCTACTGCTGTAAACGGCATTTTAATATCGCATAGTCCTATTGTATCTAATTGTTGCTCTTCTTTTAATAATTTGGCATAACGACGCATAACAGGTGCGAACTCTGCCATAATCACATCAATCTGACGATTATAGGCTTCTCGTGACACTTTTTGATTCAATAATAGATAATCAATAACTGACTCAAAACCACGCAGACTTGCAATACGTTTTTCAGTTTTCACATGATTAATGTAATTTTCTGCCGCAGTATGTTGATAGCGAGCTAAGCCCTCGTGGAATGATTTCCATGATTCACGACGAATTTGCGTATCTAAATGCCCTTCAAAATCCCCTTCAAATGTTACGAAACTATTTTGATAAGTCTGTCCATTTGCTTCAAATGGTTCAAATGTTAAATCTTGGAATTTAGTCGTCAAGTATTGGCTATACGGATGCTCTAATGTTGGTGATAAACGGCTCAACACTGCCTCTGCTTCAGGTGATAATAAATATGATTTCTTTTCAATTAAGTCTTGCAAGAAATATTTAAATGGTTCACCTTTAGCATGTGCCATAACAGATTCCAACAATTCTGTTGACTGCCCACTCAATTCAGAAATATAAAATACTACATGCTCTGATATAAATTCATAGGCAGATACTAATTTCGCACGATTTTCTTCATATTCACGATTTAATTTATCCGTTTCATAACCTAATGAACCATACGCACTAATATATGCTTGACGGCGTGATAAGTCCTCGTATATTTCAAGCGATTCAATAATAGTGTCAACATCATTTAAGTTTCCTTTAAAACGTTGCTCAAATTCAACTACTAATTGTTTCGCCTCATTAAGTGCCTCAAGGTATGCTTTGCTATCTTTGAATAATAAACTTAAATCCCAAGTTTCTTCAATAGGTAATGCTTCTCTTAATGGTAATTGTGACATAGGCTCAACCCTTCTTTCATTAATATTTTTATTTTTCTTGCTTTAATTCTTCGATAAATTGCTCAATCCGTTCAATCGCTGCTTTTAACTCATTAATTGAATAGGCATAGGAAATCCGAACGAAACCTTCCCCACTCTTTCCAAATGCAGTTCCTGGAACAACAGCTACACGTTTTTCCATAATTAATCGTGTCGCAAATTCTTCAGAAGTCATGCCAAACTGCGAAATATTTGGAAAAATATAAAATGCTCCCAATGGTTCGAAACACGGAATACCTAGACGTTCCAACTCTGATAATAAGAAACGGCGACGTTGATTATAACTTTCACGCATTTCTTCTACATCTTGTTCCCCAGATTTCAACGCTTCTAACCCTGCATATTGACTCATCGTTGGTGCTGCCATAATCGTAAATTGATGAATCTTAGTCATTTGTTCAATTATTTGAGCTGGCCCTGCACAATAACCTAGACGCCATCCAGTCATCGCATACGCTTTCGAAAATCCGTTAATATAAATCGTGCGCTCACGCATTCCCGGAAAACTAATGATGCTGACATGTTCTTCATCATCATTATATGTCAATCTGTCATAAATTTCGTCTGAAACAACAAGCAAATCTTTTTCAATAATCAAATCAACAATTGCTTCTAAATCTGCCTTTGTCATAACAGCTCCAGTTGGATTATTCGGAAATGATAAGACTAATACTTTAGTTTTATCCGTAATCGCTGCTTCTAATTCTTCTCTTGTTAAACGGAAATTATTTTCCTCTTTCAAGTCGATAGCAACCGGCACACCCCCAGCTAATTGCACACATGGCAAATAAGACACATAGCTAGGTTGCGTGTAAATCACTTCATCTTCCGGTTCAATCACTGCACGAAAGACTAAGTCAATCGCTTCACTTCCCCCAATAGTTACCAATACTTCTTTTGCTGGGTCATATGCCACGCCTTGTAATCGCATAATATTTTCTGCAATAGCTTGACGTAATTCTAATAATCCAGCATTTGCTGTATAAAAAGTACGTCCTTTTTGAATCGTATAAATTGCTTCATCACGAACATGCCATGGTGTATCAAAATCAGGTTCGCCTACCCCTAAGGAAATGACGTCCTTCATTTCACTCGCCATACTGAAAAAGCGACGAATACCAGACGGCTCAATGGCTTGAACTTTTTTATTTAAAAAGTTTCTCATGGTGTAACCACCATCCGACGATTATTTTCTTTTTTAATGAATAAGGTGTCATATTCTTTATATTTCTTCAAGATAACATGTGTCGTTGTCGATTGCACTTCTTCAATTATTGATAATCGAGATGAAACAAAGTCGGCAATTTCACGAATCGGTGCTTTATGTAACTCAATTAAAAAGTCAAATCCCCCAGATGTTAAATACATTGATTTCACTTCTGGAAAATGATATATTTTCTCAGCAATACGGTCAAAACCTTGTCCACGTTGTGGATTGACACGTAATTCAATAATCGCAGACACCATATTATCATCGGTTTTATCCCAATTCACTAATGTATGGTAGCCACAAATAATTTTTTCTTCTTCTAATTCTTTAATCGTTTGAGAAATTAAGGCTTCTTCTAAACCTAGTAAGGTCGCAATTTCTTTATGCGTTAAACGACTATCATGCTCAATCAATTTTAAGATTTTTTCTCTAATGTCCATAATTGACGCCTTCTTTCTATACTAATGTTACCATTATAACAAAATTAGCACTTACAGAGTAGAACTTTGCTAAATTTTAATGAAGATGTATACTTCTATTTTCGGGTATAGTTATGTATAACTTGATTGGATGTTAATCTAATCAAATGCTTAACAGATAGCTTGTAATTCCTTGAAATTCAATTTTTGTATGTTATAATGAATATAGAAAAAGAGCTGGACGACAATCCAGCTCCAGCGTAGAACCGTTAAAAAGACGGTGGCTCGTATTACGAATTTAATCCGTCCTACTTGACCAAAGTGGGGGACGGATTATTTTTTGTTCTCTTTGAAGATTTTATAGCACAAACTAATCAAAGCGATAATAAAACTACTAAAGCTAAGAATCGTTTGCACAACTTCAAATGCAGTCAAAATAGGCTCCCTCCTTTCCGGTAGATTTTGATGAAATGCCCATAGGCATCACCTCTCTTTCGGTGTTAGGAGCCACCGTCTTCACTTTTCTACATAGAATATTTTATCATAAAAGTTCCCTATTTAAAATCATCATGTTTATAGATTTTTGTAAATTTGATTACTAACTAATCTCTCCACTCACTTGAATTTACTCTTTTTATGCTATATAATAAAAATACAAAAGAGCTGGACGGCAATCCAGCTCTAGCGTAGAACCGTTAAAAGACGGTGGCTCCGTAAGATGATTTAATCCGTCCTACTTTGCCAAAGTGGGGGACGGATTATTTTTTATTGTCTTTGAAGATTTTATAGCACAAACTAATCAAAGCGATAATAAAACTACTAAAGCTAAGAATTGTTTGCACAACTTCAAATGCAGTCAAAATATGCTCCCTCCTTTCCGTTAGATTTTGATGAAGTGCCCATAGGCATCACCTCTCTTTCGGTGTTAGGAGCCACCGTCTTCACTTTTCTACATAGAATATTTTATCATAAAAGTTCCCTATTTAAAATCATCATGTTTATAGATTTTTGTGAATTTGATTACTAACTAATCTCTCCACTCACTTGAATTTACTCTTTTTATGCTATATAATAAAAATACAAAAGAGCTGGATTGCACTCCAGCTCCAGCGTAGAACCGTTAAAAAGACGGCGACACCATCAGATGAATTTAATCCGTCCTACTGTGTCAAAAGTGGGGACGGATTATTTTTTATTGTCTTTGAAGATTTTATAGCACAAACTAATCAAAGCAATAATAAAACTACTAAAGCTAAGTATCGTTTGTACAACTTCAAATGCAGTCAAAATATGCTCCCTCCTTTCCGGTAGATTTTGATGAACTGCCCATAGGCATCACCTCTCTTTCGGTTTCAGGAGCCACCGTCTTCACTTTTCTACATAGATTATTATATCATATACACCTTTCAGCCAGTCAATAATTGACATGACTTCATTGCAAAAAAACACCTGTAGCCAAACAAGGTTACAAGTGCTAATTACCAAACATCATTATTGTGCTTTAATTTGAAAGGTAATCTGAGATTTAAAGTAATCTTTTAATTCTTCCGTCAATAAAATTTCTGGGAAAATATCTTTATACACTACATACGGCAGACGTTCACGCAAATCAATCTCATCTACCATTTGATGAACCACTTGTTGCTGAATGAACGCATCATAACTAGCTTCATCTAAATCACCATGATTTTCACCAAAACGTGCATACGCAATTAACTTAAACACAAAATATTCATGAATCCGCTCCTTCAATTCCTCTTGTTGATTTGGCTCTAGTTGAAAACTATCACGAATAAAATCATCAAGTGTCCAGCCTAATTTCTCAGCCTCTTCACGAAAATTCTCAATCATCGCTTGGTAGTAAGCATCTGATTCTTCACTATTAATAATCGTTTGTGTAGTATTCGCAAAAAACACCAATAAATACGGAAAAATATGGTGTTGAAACTTCAATTCTCGTTCACGCTCTTGATACGCATCCATTGCAAATTGCTTCAATTCATGAACTGTCGTCAAATCCGGATTTTGTAATGCTGCTACCATTTCATCAGTTAACTTAGTAGCAGTTTGATTAAATTCTTCATTATAAACTTTTAGCACACCATTGACGACTGGTTCAATTACTGCTTCCCATGATGGAATTTCAACTACACGATATGGTTCTGGCAGTAGTATCTCGTCAAATGCCACGTAGTGTTCGACATAACTTTTCATCTAATCCCTCTTCTCATTTAGATAAACTACTTCTACTTAGTAACTATCTTACCATATTTCATGCATTATTTAAATCAGACTGATTATTCCAGTTCAATCTCTACTTGCTCCTATCAGTCGCCACTAACCCAATATATCTTGATTTGTCCATACTGATAATGAACCCCCATTTACCGGAAAAACACCCCAACCCTCTTCATCAATAATAATTGAGCCGTCATGATTTCCTAAGTAGTCAACGAATTGTTTACCAGCATTTAACTCACCGACAAACATACGTTTTTCATTATCGTCCCCATTACTCATCACAACAGCCATGCCGTCTGGATATTCGTCCGTCCCTAATCGTGTCCAACCAATACAATTAGGGTCATCTAAATAATCCACTTGTTCACCATATGCGTGATGACGTCGTAAATGCATTAGACTATCTAAATCTTCTTTGAAACTTGGTTGTCCAAACTCACCTTGCACACCATAGTAATCACCATAAAATACACATGGCAACCCTGCTTCACGTAATAGAATCGCCGCATATGCCATTGGTTTGAACCAGTCTTCTACCGTTGATTCTAGTGCTTGCCCTCTTTGCGTATCATGATTTTCAACAAAGGTAACGGCAGACATTGGCAATTCCTGCACTAATGCATTATCAAATAATTGTGTTAAATCATATTCAGCACCCGATTGACTTGCATTATAGAAATTCATATGCAAACCAACATCAAAAATATCAAACGTATATTGCGTATCAGCTAAATATGCACTTTTAATTTCAGTATCGGCATGCCAATATTCACCGAAAATATAAAAACTTTCACCATAACGTTCTTGAGCCTTCGCCATTAATTGCTGAATAAACTGGTGGTCAATATGCTTAATCGCATCTAAACGAAATCCCTCAACCCCAGTCGTATCCACAAACCAATACATCCAATCTTCAATATGCTGAACTACATCAGGGTGACGATAATCGATATCTGTAAACATCAAATAATCATAATTACCATTTTCACTGTCAACCTTATCATCATCTGCCCAGCCCTTATTCTCACCGCAGACCATAAAAATACCTGTTTCTTGATTGAGTGCATCATAATCAGTTCCTGAAAAATGATACCAATGCCACTTAAAATCACTATATTGATTGTTTCTTCCTTCAAATTCAAAATTTGTCCATGCTTCAATCTCATACGGCTCACTAATAGCTTCTTGACGATTCGTTGGATTCATTTTCAATACTTGGAATCGCTCCAAATGGTCACCATTTGCCTTATGATTTAATACCACATCAGCAATCGGTGCTATGCCATTAGCCTTTAGTGCATTAATAGCAGCTAAATATTCATCTTTTAGCCCATATTTTGTCCGAACTGTTCCTTTTTGATTAAACTCACCTAAATCAAATAAATCATAAACACCATAACCCACATCATGTTCATTCGTTCCTTTAAATGCAGGTGGCATCCACACTTTTGTAATTCCCAATGCTGCTAGATGTTCACTATCTTCTTCTAAGCGACGCCAATGCTTTCCGTCACTTGGTAAATACCATTCAAAATATTGCATTATTGTATGATTTTTCATTCAATACCTCCACAATTGCTACTATGCCTATCTTAAAATAAAACGAGCGTTAAATTCATCAAATGATGTCATTAACGCCCGTTTTACTATTTGAATAAGGCTTTAAATAACCTCTTTCAACATTATCATCAAATCAATTGTCGCCAATGGTTATGATTGGGGGAGAGAGAGTTCTATGACAACTGCCCGATGACCTTTTTCATTATGTTACATCTATTTAAAATGAACTTAAAATTTCGTCGCATTTTCCGCATAAGAATTAACGTTCAAACGATGATTAATATTTGCCTTTAATAAGCGATATAACGCCGCTGCGATTGGTACAGCAACTAACATCCCTACTAGACCTAATAATGCACCACCAATCGTAATCGAAACTAAAACCCACATCGCTGGTAAACCAACTTTTCCACCTACGACACGTGGGAAAATCACATTTCCTTCAAATTGTTGTAAAACAATAATATAAATCAAAAAGATTAAGGCTTGCGACGGAGATTGCGTAAAGATTAAAAAAGTCCCTAAACCCGCACCAATATACGCCCCAATGACTGGAATAAAAGCTGAGCTACCAACTAATATTCCGACAGTTGTCGCATACGGTAAACGTAATAACCACATACCAAGCATGCACATACACCCTAAAATCACTGCTTCTAATGATTGACTAACAAAAAATCCTCTAAATGAGTTGTCAAACACTGATAAGATACCTACAATTAATCGATATAATTTTGGAATATAAGCAAGAATTAAACGTTCACTTTCAGCTGCAATTTTTTCTTTACCTGTTAATAAATAAATCGAAAAGACAATGCTCATAAACACATTAAACACAGCTGAAAAAATACCCGTTGCCGACGTCAAAATATTAAGTAATAGATTTCCTAATGTCGATAACATTTGTTGGATATAATTCGTTACGGTCGACGCAATATCCATTCTACCACCATTCTCACTTTGCAGTAGTTTCAATACTTGCTGAATTGTTTCATTTTTTTCAACTTTAGCAAATAATTCTTGAAACTTACTTGGGTCAATGGATAGTAATGACTGTATCGCACCAATCAACTCTGGAATGACAATACCCAGTAATATCGCAATAACCACTATAAAAGTACTGTATGCCAATAATAAACTCAATCCACGCTTAAATTTTAACAGTTTAGGCATCTTAATAAAACGTTCAAATAACGACTCATAGCCTACTAATAAAATATTAACAATATAAGCAATCATTGCCCCAGCAAAAAATGGTTTCGACGCATTAAAAATAGTAACTAATAATGACTCAGCAATACTCCAATAACGGACAATAATAAAACAGATGACTAAAAACACACCTAATCCAATCACTTGCTTTCGATTGTATGCCATCAATATCCCTCCTATTCCAGTTTCTATGTGAGCTAAAATACCGTATATTTCAAAAAAGCTGGGAGTGCTAATGCACTCCAGTACTTTTCATACTACTTCATAATAGCATCAAATTAATATAATTCACGGATAACATCAAATTGGTCTTTTACTGCTTCAATTTGTGTCTTATTACCAATAACTGCAATAGCTGGATTAGTCAAAACTTGTTCATAAATGACTGCCATTTGCTGCAAGTCCTCTAAAGTTGTATTCAATACTTGTTCTTTAAAGCGACGACGTTCGTCTGTTGTCAAACCAATATGATACATCACAAACGCTTGATGTCCCTTATCAGCTGCCGATAATGGCTGGTCAATGTCACTAAGCGTTCCGATAATATATTTCAATAATGCTTCTTCATTAGCTGTAAATTCTTGAATATATTGTGGCACACCTTGGTAAACATTTAATGTATTAACTAAATTAGGATCACGATAACTTGCAAAGGTCACATTTCCATTACGACGCAATGCATGCCCTGCACCATAAGCGCCACCTTGAACACGTATCGTATTCCATAAATAGTCATAGTTTAAGATTTTCATCATCACTTGATTCGAACCTTTGTATTCAAACGGCTTAACAGCATTAGCTGTCGCCACATAGTTGACATCTTGAGCTGCAATAAAGGCTTCTTTTTGCTTTTCTCCGGTTTGATGAATTACTTTTTCGCCAATTGTTGCAATTGCTAAATCATCAAATCGCTCTTCAATCATCGGCACTAATTTCTCTTTACGTTCTTGACTTCCGATGTAGAAAGCATTCAATCGTGCTTTATTTGCTAAGCGACTGTATAAGTTTTGTACCTCCTCAATCACTTCTGCAGCTTGTTCTGATTTTAATTGTTTCAATACTTCTTTTAAGAAATAATATTGATCTAAACCACTCAATAACTCCGTTAATTTTGACGCAACACTCACTTGACTAAGCGCTCGTTGACTTGCTAATAAGTCAGCACGATAATTCATTCGTTGCTCAAATACTGAAATCGCACGTTGCACAATATTCGTAATCTCTTCAACATCATTTAAATTAACATTTACAGCAATTTCATGCATTAAATCGAGTAAGTGGCTATCCATTTCTTCCAATGCTTTACCACGAATTGTAAAGTAAATTGAAAGACCTCCCTCTTTTTCGAATGCTTGTACAGCTGCATCGATACCACCTGTATACAAATCAATTTTTGTTTGTAATTCCTTGCTTGAGTAATGCTTAGTCGCTAACTTATTGATAATTTGTGACAATAAACTCAACCATTTCAACTCATCAGCTGAAAAATCATCAATACGATATAATAATTCTACATAATCAATTCCAGCTGTAAATTGTGGTGCATGATAGAAGACTTGCTCACCTAAAAATTGGGATACTTCAAGTGGATAATCTTCTACTTCGGTCGTCAAATCATCACGTGTTAACATTGGAATTTTCGCTAAATCTTCTTCACGGTCTGGTGTTGTTTGACGTTTAATCAATGCTTGTGTTGTATCAACAATTGTTTGAATTTCTTCTTGAGATAAACTTGCTTTATATGCTTGTAATGCTTCATGTTGCTCAGCTTCTAAACGGTCATTTAAGCCCGGAGTGGCTTTTAACGCAACGGAAATACGGTGTGGATTTTCTAATAAGTAATTAGTCACTAATTCTTCAAAATATCCTGATTCAAAACGAGTACGTAATTCATCAAAATACGATGTAAAACCTAGACTATCAAAGGGATTCAAATCATATAGCCATGTTTGCATTGCTGTTATCGCATAAAGCACCCCACGTGGATTACTTTCAGAAATTACCATTTCTTTTTGCTTAAACGTAAATGCATTTAATGATGCCATCACAAGTTCTTGGTCAATACCTTCAGCCACAACTTGTTTTAGAGTATCTTCAACAATTTGCTTAAATCTATCTAAATGTTCTGTTTGCGTGTACTTTGCAATAATATTAATCATACTAAAGTACCCAATTGACTCATGATAGGCTACAATATCTCCTGCAAAACCAGCATCTAAAAGAGCTTTTTTCACAGGGGCTTGGTTGTTCCCAAATAGAACATCCATCATTACACCTAAACCAAAGCCTTCTAAAATATCATCTGCTACATTCGTATGCCATGCTAATGCTAAGAAATCTTTATCCGTAGCGTCATCACCTTCAGCAATCGAATATAATTCTTCAATATGATGATCTTCGACGAAAGGCACATCAATGGCTAAATTCACTTTTTCAGCACCTTTTCCTGCACCTGTAAAATACTCTTCTAATGATTCAAACGCAGCTGCATCATCTAAATCACCATATAATACAGTCAATGATTGGCTTGGATGATAGTAACGTTTATGAAAGGCAGCAAACTCTTCTTGCGTCAATGACGGAATTGCTTTAGGAACTCCACCAGATTCAAAGCTATATAATGTGTCTGGATATAAATGACGCATCACATCATGAAATAGTTGTTGCTCAGGTGCAGCCAATGCTCCTTTCATTTCATTATACACAACCCCTTTATAAATCAATTCATCTTCTAGTTGTTCTAAATGATAATGCCAACCCTCTTGTTGTAAAATTTGAGCATCTTCGTATAATTTAGGCTGAAAAACTGCATCTAAATATACAGCCATTAAATTTTGGAAGTCTTGTTGATTCGTTGATGCAACTGGGTATAAAGTTTTATCTGGATATGTCATCGCATTGACAAAAGTATTTAACGAACCTTTTACTAACTCTACAAATGGCTCCTTAGTCGGATATTTTTTAGAACCATTCAACACTGAATGTTCTAAAATATGGGCAATCCCATTATCATTATATGGTGGTGTTTTGAACGCAATCATGAATGCTTTATTAGGGTCATCATTTTCTAAACGTAGCACTTGTGCCCCTGTTTCTTCATGTTCATATAACTTACCATACGATTGAATATCTTCTAATAATCGTTCTTCGATTAATTTAAAAACCATGCAAATCACTCCTACTTATTTTTAATATCATAATCTGACAATAACCCACATAAAAACAAAATAATTGTCAAGAATCTGTTTAAAATATTGATATTATTGTAACGTTTTATAAAAATAAAGTAAACACAAATGGTTGTGGTGGGCACCATTAAAAGTACATATAAAAACAAGGTTATCATCACTAATAGGATTCAAACCTTGTTTGATGTTACTATTATTTTTCAATAAAAAGAGATAAAATTATTTTGCTAAATTAGTTACATAAGCATCTACTGCTAAAATTGCTGCTGTTACATCTTCTGCTGTCACTTTGAATGGCATTTGATGAATCGTTTCTCCTTCAATTGTAGCCTGTTGACCTACTTTTAATAAATCTTCATACGTTGCATTTTCAAGATGTAATTCTTTTAATGTTGTTGGTAAACCAAGTGCTTGATAGAAATGAATATATTTATCCAATTCTTCTTTCGGTGCATTTTCTAATACAAGTTGTGTTAATGTTCCGTACGCAACTTTCTCACCGTGAGTTAAATGATGAATATCACCTGTTAAGGCTGTAAATCCATTGTGGATAGCATGTGCCGCTGCAAGACCAGCACTTTCAAAACCAAGACCACTTAACAAAGTATTAGCCTCAACCACTTCTTCTAAAGCTTTTGTTACCACTTTTGCTTTATTACTTGCCATTGCCTCTAAACCTTTAGCAAATAATGTCCGTTCACATGTTTGAGCAATTGCAATTCCTGCAAGTGTTTGATAGCCACCTGCCATTGTTTCACCATTTTTCTGTAAGACAGCACGTGCCTCTACCCATGTTGCTAAACCATCTGCGATACCTGATGCTAACAAACGTGTTGGCGCTTGGCTAATAACCTGTGTATCCACAACAACCAATTCTGGGTTTTTCGAATAGAAAATATATTTATCAAATGCACCTTCATCAGTATAAATAACAGATAAAGCAGAACATGGAGCATCAGTTGAAGCAATTGTTGGTGCAATCACTACTGGTACAACCATTAAATCAGCTATTGCTTTGGCACTATCTAATGTCTTACCTCCACCAAGACCAATTACCACATCATTACCTTCTTGTTTTCCAACTGTCACAACACGATTGATTTCATTATCGGATGCTTCACCATTAAAAGCTACTCGAGTCGCATTAAAGCCATTTTCTGTTAAAGCAGCTAAATATTTTTCGCCGACAATATCATATACAACATCATCACAAAGTACGAGTGGCTTTGTACCCAATGCTTTAATATGTTCTAAACTTGTAAATAAAACATCTTTACCTTGAATATAACGTGATGGACTTGCAAAAACTTTCATAATTTCCTTCTTTCCATGTGACCATTTTCACATATTGTGTTATAAAGCATAGTTGCTTTTGTTTGATTAAATCATACAACAAAATGCCGTTTATTGCAATCGTTTTAATCGTAAAAATTACAAAATGAAGCTTTAAAATATTGTACTAGGAATCTATTTTAAAATATAAAGACTAGACAAAAAATTGCTAATTACAATAAAACAAACTGAAAATACATTTTACATTAGTGTAATATAAAAATTTTTGCCTAGTCCCTATTTTGAATTATTATTGTCGTGTTTCTAAATATTTCGCAATTGAAGCAACGTCTTTATCTCCACGACCAGATACATTGATAATCACAATTTCATCCTTGGACATTGCCGGTGCCAATTGAATAGCTTTAGCAATTGCATGCGAACTTTCAATCGCTGGAATAATTCCCTCTGTTTTAGAAAGTAATAATAAAGCATCCACCGCTTCATCATCTGTAGCAGCAAGGTACTCTACACGCCCAGAAGTTTTCAAATACGCATGTTCTGGACCAACTCCTGGGTAATCCAACCCCGCAGAAATTGAATAAACAGGTGCAACCTCGCCATTTTCATCTTTAAGGACAATTGTATTCATGCCATCGACAATCCCTATTACACCTTTCGTCATAGTCGCTGCATGTAAGTTAGTATTAACCCCTTTTCCTGCTGCTTCAACACCAATTAAGCGTACATTCGATTCATTGATATATTGCGAAAAAGCACCAATAGCATTTGAACCACCACCCACACATGCAATCACAACATCTGGCAATCTACCTTCTTTTTCTAAAATTTGTCGTTTGGATTCTAAACTAATTACTTTTTGAAATTCATGTACAATTGTTGGATATGGATGTGGTCCAACAGCTGAACCTAATACATAAAAAGCATCTAGGTCTGCCATCCATGCGCCAAAAGCCGCATCCACAGCATCTTTTAGTGTTTTAGTTCCTGTTTCAACTGAATGAACTCTTGCCCCCATCATCTCCATTCGAAAGACATTTAATCGTTGACGTTCAACATCTTCCGCACCCATGTAGACATCACATTCCATTCCGAATTTAGCTGCCGCTGCTGCTGTCGCAACACCATGCTGCCCAGCACCTGTTTCTGCAATTACTTTAGTTTTTCCCATGCGTTTAGCTAATAAAATTTGACCTAAAACATTATTTAGCTTATGCGAACCTAAGTGATTTAAATCCTCTCGTTTTAAATATATCTTGGCTCCACCTAAATGCTTTGTTAAACTCTCTGCAAAGTAAAGTGGTGTTTCACGACCTGAATAATCGTGTAAATTTGATCTAAATTCTTCTAAAAATGCTGCGTCATCCTTATATTGATTAAATGCTGACTCTAGCTCATCTAATAATGTTTGAATTTGTGGCGGTACAAAACTTCCACCAAATTCACCAAAATAACCTTTTTGCACTTGATTTGACATATTTATTTCCTCCTAATATTAAAATATAAAAAACGCTTAACAATTTGTATTCATACTACATGGATACAAATTGCTAAGCAAAAAAACCACATAGTATGTATCAAAAACATCTACGTGGTAAACTGATAAAATCGCCACATAGATACAACTGCAGTCAAAACTGGGCTGTATCCATGGATTATGTTTCTCCAAGTCTACAACCTATCTATGCCAAGCTTGCCAACGATATACATTTGTAAATTTATTGAATAACATAAATGTGGCTCCTTCCTTTTTGATAGCCCTATCATAACATCGCTTACATTCGATGTCAATGAAAAAATTTTCAAAACACAAACAGGACTGGGCAAAAAGTCAGAAATTTCAACAATCTAAAGAAAAAGAATGTTGTTAAATCAGCATCTTTAATTTCATTTGTTAAAATTTTTGGACATTCTGCACAGTCCCTTTTTTCATCTTACCCATTACACCTAATATATCCGTAACCTTTTAACCCAATAGTTCAAGCTAGCCAAAATTTGTATTATCTTTATAACAAATTAAATCCATAGTCACTAATATTTTGCTTCAATAACTCAATATATTGTTGACCCATTGCACTTAAACTAATCTTTTTGTGCTTAATATAGCCCAATGTCATTGATTCATCAACATCTAGAGGAATTGCTACGATTTTTTCATCATTGAGTGCACTACTAATGATTCCTGAACTAATTGTGTAACCATTCAATCCAACCATTAAATTAAAAATCGTCGCACGGTCACTAATTTGAATATGTTTTTTGCGATACAATGTACTTAAAATTTCTTCTGAAAAATAGTACGAATTGGTATCACCTTGTTCGTATGAAAGATATGGATACTCTTCTAAATCTTCTAATGTCACTCGTTCTTTTTGCGTTAAAGGATTATCTCGTCCCACAAACACATGTGGAAATGCTTCGAACAGTGGAATAAATTCTAATTCTTTCTCATTAATTAAGTTTTTCAATACTGATTCATTAAAATGACTTAAATAGATAACACCAATTTCACTCTTAAACGATTGCACATCATCGAGCGTATGCTGCGTCATGGTTTCTCGCAATGTAAAATCATATTCATCGCCACCGACCAATTTTACTAATTCAACAAAAGCATGTACCACAAAGGCATAATGCTGAGCCGATACACTAAAAATTTGTTTACGAATCGTACCAGACTTATACTTAGTATCCAATAAATTCACTTGGTCAAGAATCGCTCGAGTATAATTAATAAACTCACGCCCTTCATTCGTCAAAGTCATTCCTGTCTTACTGCGATAAAACAATTGGATTTGGTACTCTTTTTCTAGCTCTTTAATTGCTTGAGTTAGACTGGGTTGAGAAACAAATAATTGTTTTGCCGCCTCATTCATTGACCCTGTTTCAGCAATTTTTTCTAAATATTGCAATTGTTGAATTCGCATCATCTTCCTCCAATCTAACTCATTCGTTTACTATAATTTATTACCTTTTAATTGCCCATAAGCCGTTTCGAATTGACGTGCCAAGTTATCAATATCTCCAGCACCCATAAATAATAATACGGCATCTTGAGTATTCATCAGTGGTGATAAATGTTCTGAAGAAATGATTTCAACATCACCTTTAACTTTTGCTGCTAAATCATGAATCGTCACAGCGCCTTTACTTTCTCTAGCAGAGTTAAAAATATCTACTAAATGAACTTCATCAGCTAAATTCAATGCTTCACTAAATTCTTCTAATAAGGCAACTGTTCGACTAAATGTATGTGGTTGGAAAATCGCAACAACTTTACGATTCGGATATTTTTGCTTAGCAGCATCAATGGTTGCGCGGATTTCAGACGGATGATGTGCATAATCGTCAATCACTGTTAAATCATACACTTGTTTAACTGAAAAACGACGTTTTACACCACCAAATGTCGCCAAATGAGTTTTAATGTCTGCTGGAGCAAATCCTTCAAGTGTCAACACCGCAATAACTGACAACGCATTTAATATATTATGTTCGCCATAAGTTGGAATTGAAAAATGACCCAATAATTGCTCACCACGATACACATCAAAGGTCGAGCCGTCAACGGTACGCACAATATTTTTAGCATAAAAATCAGATTCATTTGAGAAACCATAGTAGTAAACTGGAACATCAGCTTCTAATTTTCTTAAATACGCATCTTCTCCACAAGCAACAATAGCTTTTTTAGCTTGTTTCGCAAAAGATTGAAACGCTGAAAAAACATCATCAATCGATTGATAGTAATCAGGGTGGTCAAAATCAACATTCGTCATCACAGCATAATCAGGTTGATAAGCTAAAAAATGACGACGATATTCACATGCTTCCAACGCAAAATAGGTTGCATTTAGTTGACCAAATCCTGTTCCGTCACCAATTAAATAATTAATTGGAGCTAAGTGACTTAATGTATGCGACATCAAACCAGTTGTTGATGTTTTTCCATGTGAACCAGTAATCGCAACACTAGTATAACCTGAAATTAATTTACCTAAAAATTCATGGTAACGATAAATCGGCAAACCTAATTCACGTGCACGAACCAATTCTGGATGCTCATCTGTAAACGCATTTCCTGCAATAATCGTCTGCCCTGCTTGAATATTAGCTGCATCAAACTCCAATAATGTAATTTTTTTATTTTCTAACTCTTGTTGTGTGAAAAAATATTTTGGAATATCACTACCTTGTACTTTGTAGCCACTGTCATGAATAATCAATGCCAATGCACTCATTCCAGAACCTTTTATTCCAACAAAATGATATAGGGTATCATGTGATAACATAATTTGCTCCTTTACAATGCTAATTACTTACTTCAACAAACAATAAGTAACTACTCTTATCTTTAATTAATCGTGTCGAAATAGTCCGAATATTTTTCGTATCAATCGACTTTACAGGTGATGCTTCAACTACACTTTCTGTAACTTTTGGAACTTCACTAAAAATAGATTTTAATGCCGGCTGATAGTGATGTGAAAGTGTGCGTTTATTATTTGGAGCACTTACTTTCTCATCGCTTTCTTGTGCGACAGCTGTCTTCCACACTGCCGTCTTTTTTGTTTTATTTAAAAAAGGGACTTGGTACTCACTCTCTGGCACCATTGCTTCCGAATCAGTTAAATTCGCTTGTTCAATCCGATGATTAAGCGTTTTAGCATTAACTGGTGGCGTTAAATTTTGGTACTGACGTAATCCTTTTGCACTCTCAGGCAAGGTATAGCGTGTAGTAGAACGAGCAGTATCATCAAGCAATGATGGTTGTTTCAATTCAAATTGACGTTTTTGCTTTACAGAGTGTGACTGAAATCGTCTTTTTTTCTGTTCGTTTGCCTTTTTATAAACAGGACCATCATAATTCATCTATCCGACCTACTTTCTAATATCGACTGGCTCTACATATTTACGCATATTGCGCAACTACTTCAGATAATGGCATACCTATTGGCAAATCTGATTTCAATTCCCAAATGCCTGGATAATCTTCAATATGTGTTAACTCTAATTCACGTGTCGAGCAAACCATACCATTACTTACCACACCACGCAATTCTCCTGGCCAAATAATTAACCCACTCGGCATTACGGCACCAGGTAAGGCAACCAATACCTTTAATCCTTTGGCAATATTACGAGCACCACACACAATTTGTAATACTTCGTCTGCTGCCACTCGAATGGTTGTGACACTCAAATGGTCGCTATCTTCATGTGGCACACATGTTTCCACATGTCCAACCACAAATTTAGGCGAATTATCAACCGAAATTTCAATATCGAATCCCGCTTTCTGAATCAACTGATTTACAGATTTAACTTGCTCATCATGCAATTCAATCGCACCATTACCAGTTAAACCCAATGTCTCAGCAACACCAAAAATATTAATCGACACTGGCTGTTTTGTTATTTCATCATAAATAACTGTAACATTGTCATTCGACTTCGTTTCGATATGTTCATCAGCAACCGTTCCACTTGTTAATAATAAAACATCACCGATACCCTCTTGATTATAAAATGCTAACCACATAGTCACACCTCTACCCTTGTTTTAAAATTGAATTTAATGTTGTTCTATCAAATGTTGTCACAATTTTCAACAGCATTTCACGTGCTGCTTCATAGTCTGAAATACTAAATAATGTCTGATGTCCGTGAATATAACGTCCTGGAACACCGATGACACCACTTGGCACTCCATTATTCATCACATGTGCAGCCCCAGCGTCCGTTCCACCTTTAGAAAAGAAATATTGATACGGAATATGATTACTTTCAGCTATATCCAATAAATAATCTCTTAATCCTTTATGAGTAATATGACCTGGGTCTTGCATACGTAATAAAAATCCTTGTCCTAATTGACCAAATTCATCTTTCTTACCTTCCGCATCACCAGCTGGAGAACAGTCAACAGCTAAAAATAAATCTGGTTGGAATTGATGTACTGCCCCTTTAATCCCACGCAAACCAACTTCTTCTTGTACAGAAGCTCCAGCGATTAAATGGTTCGGCAAAACTAAATCTTTTACAGATGCTAATGTCTCTAACATAACGGCACAACCATAACGGTTATCCCAAGCCTTGCTAATAATATTTTTTCCATTCGCAGTTTTGACTGTTTCCGTTTGTGGCACAATTGAATCACCTGGACGCACACCATACTCAAGAGCTTCCTCTTTACTTGTAAATCCAGCATCAAAGAGAATATCCTCTGCTTTCACACTTTGTCCTTCTGATTTACCACGCAATAAATGAGGGGCAACAGATGATGAAATGCAGACATAATCCCCTTTTTTTGTCTGCAAAGTATAACGTTGTGCTGAAATACTATATGGATTCCACCCACCTACTGGAATAACAGCAAATAGCCCATTATCCGTAATACGACTAATCATGAATCCAACTTCGTCCATGTGCGCAGCTACCATTAAACGTGGGGCATCTGCTATTTGGCTATGTTTAACCCCAAATAAATTTCCTAATGGCGATTGGTGAACTTCATCAACTAAAGGTGTCATCTTCTCACGAATGACTTCACGCACACGTCTTTCATTACCTGAAATCCCTTGTACTTCGGTTAATTGTTTAATTAATTGAAATGTTTGATTATTCACTTAGAATCGTCTCCATTCATTATTTCTATCTTATACAGTTTCGCATAAAATGCGTATAAAATCAAATAATGGAGTTGAAGAATTTATTCCTCACACTCGCATACTCGTCGAGAATAATTTATATGTTTCCATTCAAATATATAGACTAAAAAAAGACTACACAGTATTAACTGCATAGTCTTTCAAGTGAGATAAAATCCCAAATTTAGCACTTACTAAAATACAATTTCCTTATGTAACATATCGCTCATAATTTTTACTTCTGCACGAGCATTCTGTTTACGCACAATTAATAATGCCTTACCGAAGAATGTTGTCGTACGATTACTTAAATAATGTTCTACCGGCTTAGGATTACCTGTTCCAAAACCAAGCAACTCTGCACCATTCAATTCTACTGTAAGATTTTGGTCACTATTCGTAATCAGATTGCCTTTAGCATCATGCAATTCAATTTCCACATAGGACAAATCATCGAATTGTTCCACCTTAGTTGCAATCGAAAGATTATCACTATCAGCAGTTTGTAAAATAGTTTCAGCTATTTTTTCTCCATTAGCATAATTGACAGCTTTTAATTCACCCGGTTGATAAGTTAATTCAAACAATGTTCGATAGTCTAGTGCCTCACCAATAGCTTTTTTAGCAATCAGTTGGTCATTGAGATACAATTCCACTTCATCACCTGGTGCGTACACTTCAACAATAATCGGTTTTGCTTCAAAACCATTCCAGTTCCATGAACTAATCGCATCTGACAATACCCAAGGTGTCTTAATCAATTTTTTGCCGTAATGTTCTGGTTTTTGAACAGCAATATACGGTTCGTTTCTTAGACCAAAAACAATTTCACGATAGTATGATAATGGACGACGTGTTCCAGTAATATCAATATCACCACTATAAGCTAGCTGACATGGGAATTGTGCACCAAAACCACCTTCGCCAAATTGATATGCCGGCACACCAACACCAGCTTCACCAATATAATCCCAACCAGTCCATGTAAAGTCACCAATGACACTAGGAAGTTGTTTAACAAGTTTCCAATTGCGTGCAATTTCAGGTGGATAAGTTTCACTACCAACCATTACACGATTCGGATACTGTTGAGCATCTAATTCATAACGTGCTGACATATAATTATATCCAGCAATATCCGTTGCAGCAGTCGCCCATTCAAGATTTTTGGTAATAGCAGGATGCACAACGATTTTGTCCATACTAGACTCCATAATTGACATAAAGTCATTCACATTACCAACAATTTCTTGACCCTCAGCTTTATTTTGCTCCACAACATCTCTTGTTATTTGCGGAATTTGATTTCCCGATGCAAAGACCCCATTAATACCAGCTAAAGTTGGACGTGTCTTATCATATTGTTTGATAAAATCATGAATATTTTTCGCCAGTAAACTACCTTCCAATGTCGCAATTTCAGGAATTTCATTACCAATCGAATATAAAATCACACTTGGGTGATTATAATCGTTTTGCACCATTGACAAAACATCTTTACGCCAATAATCTTCAAATACTAAACTATAATCGAAATCTCCCTTAAAGCGAGTCCACATATCAAAAGTTTCGTCCATCACATACATACCTAGCTCATCACATACCTTTAATAAAGCTGAAGCAGCTGGATGATGAGACATTCTTATCGCATTAAAACCAGCATTTTTTAAAATATTAATTTGACGTCGATGCGCTGCTTCATAGGTTGCTGCACCCAATAAACCACTGTCATGGTGAATACACGCACCTCTTAAATTAGTGACTTCACCATTAATACGTAGCCCATGTCGACTATCTACTTGAATCGTGCGAATACCAAATGTTTGACTATCTTCATCTACAATTACTTCATTGACAAACAATTGTACTTTCACTTGGTATAAATTCGGTGTTTCAGCAAACCATAAGGCTGGATTTTCAATTCCTAAGCACAGCTTAATATCAGATTGTTCGTGTGATTTAATATAATACGGTCTCAATTCACTTTGTACCACTTCATTTTGTGCATTGAACACCTCTAATTTGACAGAAAATGCTTTTGAGCCAAAATTAGCATTTACAACTGGAACAGCTACTTCAATTTCAGCAAAATCTTTTTCAACTGAAAGCGTCGTTACCCTTGTTCCAGTTTCTTTAATGTATAAGGTATCACTTTCTAATAAATACACATCTCGGTACAAACCACTACCTGAATACCAGCGACTGTTATTCATCGCTGCATTACGTACTTCAACACGAATTTCATTTTGTCCGATATGTAAGTACTCATGAATCGGTACATAAAATACTGTATAACCATTATGGTGTTTTCCTGCTAATTGTCCATTGACATAAACAAAGGTGTTCATATAAGAACCTTCAAATTTTAAAATTTTGACTGTGGCTAAATCTTCTTGCGTACAATCAATATGTTTTAAATACACATAATTGTGCCCATCTCTAAACCCTGTGTTACCACCATTTTTACTTTCAGCATAAGGTTGCTCTTCCAACATCGCATCATGTGGTAAATTCACTTTTCGTGCGTGCTCTGGCACATTCCATACTAATGCAAATGAATCGCCACTATTCCAAAACAACCAATTATCATTAAACTGTTTTTTCTTCATTTTTATCACTCCTATAACACATTTAGATTGTCTTCTACGTCAAAAATCTCCAGTGCAATACCTACACTCTATTAAAAAGGACAACAACTGCTATTATCAACAGCAATTGTTGTCACGATTTTCTATACTAAAAGATTTATATTATTGATTATCATTCGAATGGTCACGAATCATTGATTTCATTAATGCAATATCTTCACGATGTTTGTCAACTGGGTTAAAGCGTAAAGCGAATAACATAATTAACCCTAAAACAACTGGAGCACCAAAACGTAAGAAGTTAATCGCAAACATCGTAGCGTCATTTTGTTGTCCAATAGCATTTGGCACATAACCTACTAAACCTAAAACAAATAAAAGTCCTGAATTGGTTAATGTATTACCGCATTTTTGTGCAAATCCTTTAATTGCTGAAATAATACCGTTCGCTGAAATTCCTTCTGTAAATTGAATATAGTCAATCGCATCATTAACTAAAACGTTAACTAATGCATTTTGCATTGTTGAAAACATTGATGCTAAGAAACTTAATACAATTAATAATGTAAAGTTTGTTTTTCCAAAGAAGAATAAGCCTACAAAGAAAACACCAGATGCAATAACTGAGAAAGCTAATGCTTTTTGAGCACTCTTCAAATATTTAAGCGCTAAAGGCATTACGACAGCCATTGATAAAATTCCTGCTGGCCCTGTTGCTGCCATATAAAGACCGATTAAATCTGGACGTGCCCAGTAGTACATCACATAATATACAGAAGAAGCAAAACCTAATCCATATCCTAAAGATGCTAATACCCAAACTAATAAGAATGGTGATAACTCTTTATGTTTTAAAATACGTTTTAAATCATCTGTCAATGGACGCTCAGGAAGTGGTTCAATATATTTTTCTTTAGACGTTGCAAATAAACTCCAAAATGAAACGCAAGATAATGCTCCTAACATAATCATATAAGGAATATACCCATTTGAGAAACCAAATTGTGTTTCAAAGAAGTTTTTGATGTCTAAACCGAAAGAAGAACCTAGTGTGAAAGCAATCGCTGTTGAAGCAGCACCCATTGCAATAATTAAGTTACGTTGACTATCTTCTTTCACATGAGCCGGTAATATTGCCATTTGAGGCATGGTATACATTGTGCTTGTCATACCATAGCCAATGTACATTACTAATACCCACCAGTATTTTCCAGTTGTTGAAAAATTAGGAATCACCCAAATCATTGTTGCAAAAAATGTTAATAATAATGGTGCCGGAATAAAGTATGGGCGATAACGTCCCCAACGTGACTTAGTACGGTCAGCAAGAACACCCATCATCGGGTCATTGATAGCATCCCATAAAGTTGCAATAAACATAATACTAGCTGCTGCACCGGCTGACAAACCAATATTATCAGTCATATACAAACCGAAGAAACTAGCGATTGTCGCTGCAATCATCATCGCAGCTCCACTTACTGATGTAGCATGTGACCAAGCAAATTTCCAATCCATTTTCTCTTGTGGTTGATTACTGTTCATAATAATGTCTCCTTTTCTTAATTTAATGAATTATGACACTCTCAGTATATCCACAAGAAACCGATTACTCTATACTGTATTTTCAGAAGCAGTATGTTCTTTTCGTAGATGATATTATTTTATTCATAACAATATAGATTAAATCTTCCTTAAAATCCTTATTAATATAAGTTACTTATGTGATGTAATTTTCTTTAAAACATTTAGACAATATGAAACTATCCATTTCAAAGTTTATGTACCGAATATTTCTGCTATATACTTGCAATAAAAACAGCACTAATTACAAAGTTTCTTCACCTGCAATTAGTGCTGTTTAATATCATGTAGTGGTCAATTACCACTAAAAAAATTATATTATTGATTATCTGTTCGATTTTTTAATACATAGGTGCCGTTCTCTTTTACTAAATCAGCAAACTGTAATCGTTCATGAAGCATGTCATTAGGTGAGTGATAGGTGAAACGCTTTTTCCCTCTTAAATCTTCAAAAATCATAGCATGCCCACCATTCTTATTAAAAATTGGTTCAGAAATTTGCTTCCATGGACCTGATATTTTCCCTGACTCTGATACTGCCAAGCCTACCGCATACCCTTCCGTTCCCCAGCTAGACCATAACATATAAAGTTCTCCGTCCTCATCTTTAAAAAGAGAAGGTCCGTCGGTAAAATAAACATCGCCGTCTAATCCGAATTCTGCTTTAGCAAAAGGAATCGGCTGTGCCCAAACAGCTTCAGCAGCAGAAAATAATTTTTGAGGCTGCGTAACTGTCTGTGTTAAATCTTTTGATAATTCAACCACACACATATCGCCGTCTGGTGACGTTTCAAATGAATGCGAGAAAATTAAATAATTTTTCCCGTCTTCAAAATATAGCGTACCGTCAATGGCAGACCAATCTGCTGGAGTCAAACGTCCACTAATTAATTCAAATGGCCCAGTCGGTTTCGCTGACTTCATCATATAAATTCCTTTATTAATTCCTTTAGCTCCAAAGGTCGTAACAAAATAAAATTCACCCATATGATAATACACTTCCGGTGCCCAATAATTTTGTGTAGCAAAAAATTCATCACTTCGTTTAAATATTTCAATCGGACCGTCCCAATTTTCTAAATCACTCGACGTATAACAATCGAATCCATTAGCGTCACTCCACGTTGTTTCACTACGTGTCCCATATAAATAATACATCTGATTATGTACAACAACATAAGGGTCTCGAATATTAACTGCTTCTCTTTTCATCTCAATGCTCCTAAGTAAATATTTGTCATAATTCACTTTATATTAGAGTAGCACTAAATGCCGTTAGACTCAACTCAAATTCTGATAAACTTATCTCGCCTGATAACGTTCTTTACTATTTTGAATACGATATTCAGCCGGTGACATTCCTAATATTTTTTTGAAAATTTTATAGAAATACGATGGATTTTCGTAGCCTACTTTCATCGCTATTTGTTCAATTGGCGATTGTGTATAAGTTAAATACTCACATGCTACTTTCACTCGTTGCATATGTACTAATTTAATAAAGGAGTGTCCTGTATTTTGTTTCAAATAAGTCGATAAATAATTAGCATTAAAGCCAAACTCCTCCCCTAACGATTCCAATGACAAATCAGCATAATACTTTTCAATGTACATCAAGATAGAGAATAACGTTGATTCGGTGTTTTTGGAATTTTTCAAATCTTTACTAATTCTCGGATTAAGACGCATTAATTTCGTTAAGAAAACTAATAATTCATACCGAATAATCCGACTAGAGTACAAATCGGAGGCACGATAATATTCAAACACCATATTCGCTAGTGTGTGCTTTAACCCATTTTCGTCCTTTGAAGTAAAAATCGTATAGATTTCTTTTAAATGCGAATCAGCATGATTTTGGAAAAATAACATGTCTGATAACACATCTGAATTACCCCCTCGACGTAAAAACTCCAAATCGGACTGCGAGAAAGCCGTCTGTTTAATCGCAATGTTTAAAATTAAGTCATCTTTCGTAATCGGTAAATTTTGATGCATCGTATTAGGCCCTACGATAAAAATATCATTTTCACTAATTAATAAATCTTCCGTTTCAGTTAAAATGCGAACAGAGCCCTTGAGCGGTACAATAATTTCGACATAATTATGCATATGATACGGAACAAAGGACTCTATCGGATTCACAGATAATGAAATAGGTTGTAAGCTCATATCTAATGAATCATCAAAGGTTTCAAAAAACTGATAAACCGGTTCACCATTGTGATAAGTAAACGGTTGAGGATTCCATATTTCTTTTAGCATATCCCAATCTCTTGGAACATTCTTTTCTTTCAGTAAATTGAATACTGCTTCATGCATACTGATAAACCTCCTTTTGAATATTATTATACCACAAAAGAAAATAAATCTATGAAAAGAACATACGCATTCTAATCTTCCGCAATTGTTATAAAACGGTTACTATACTAAAATTAACTAAAATACAAAAAAGAACGGTGGAATAGATATGATAAATTTAGCTGAAAAACCTTACAACCTTTCTGAAAAGGAAATTAACATTATCCAAAATAAATTAGCAAACATGTCTCAACAAGAAAAAATTGGTCAATTATTTTTTGGTATTGCACCGGATGAACAACATGTGAATCTCGCAGAATATATCAATAAATATCAACCCGGTGGACTAATGTTTCGCCCTGGTCCTGCTGAAAGTATTAAACGTCAAATCTTGACAATGCAAGCAGCAAGTTCAATTCCTTTGTTTTTTGCAGCGAATTTAGAAGCTGGTGGTAATGGAATTATTAGTGAAGGAACATGGATTGGTAATCCATTACAAATTGCTGCTACTGACGACCTTAACAATGCTTATCAACTCGGTAATGTTGCTGGTTTTGAAGCAGCACAAGTTGGCTGCAATATGGCTTTTTCACCAATTGTCGATATTGACTATAATTTTAAAAATCCGATTACGAACACTCGTACTTTCGGTTCAGACCCTCAACGAGTGCTAGAAATGTCAAAAGCACAAATATCTGGTTTTAATAAGAATCACATTATCCCTACTATCAAACATTTTCCAGGTGACGGCGTTGATGAACGTGACCAACATCTATTATCAAGTATCAATTCATTATCAGCTGATGAATGGTTGAATACTTATGGTAATATCTATCAAAGCCTAATCGAAGACGGTGTACCTTGTGTGATGATTGGACATATTTACCAACCAGCTATGGAAAAATTGATTGACCCACAAATGACATTAGCAGACCATTTACCTGCTTCTGCTTCAGAAAAATTAATTAATCAAGTTCTGCGTAATAAGTTAGGTTTCAATGGTTTAGCTATAACTGACGCTACTCCAATGGTAGGATACAATGTCATTATGCCACGTAAAGATTTATTACCGACAACGATTAATGCCGGAATTGATATGATTCTCTTTAATAAAAATATTGATGAAGACTATGCCATTATTACAGACGCTGTTAACAATGGTATTATTTCGAGCGAAAGATTAGATGAAGCTGTTACACGAATTTTAGCAACTAAACTCTCTCATGGTTTAATGGATACTGACGGCAAATTCATCAATACTATTCCTGCTGAATTAGAATTAGAAACGGAACAACATCTTGAAATTGCTCACAAAATCGCTACACAATCAATCACTTTAGTCAAAGACCGTGATAAATTATTACCAATTTCACCTGAAAAAACACCACGTGTTCGTTTAGTAGTATTAGGAGATAGCGATGAAGGCGGCTTTAAAGAAGGTGGTAAAGTAACTGACCACTTTAAAGAAGGTTTAGCACAATTAGGATTTGAAGTATCGATGTTCCATATGGACTTCCACGAAATATTTGAAGAAGGCCCAACTGACTTACAAGCAAAATTTGATTTAGCAATTTATGTTGCCAATGTGGAAACTGCCAGCAACCAAACAACGACTCGTATTAATTGGATTCAATTAATGGCTGCCAATAGTCCATGGTTCTGTCAAAGTATTCCAACACTATTTATCTCGACTGCCAATCCATATCATTTGTTTGATGTGCCATATATTTCTACTTATATCAATGCATATAGTGGTAATATCCCAAGCATTCAAGCTGTTTTACGAAAAATAACTGGTAAAGAAACATTTGAAGGAATCAATCCAGTCGACCCTTTCTGTGGCGATTTTATCGCAAAACTATAATTTAGTAATAATGAGGAGAACATAACATGAACATTTCAAGTATTAAAATTAACCATTTAATCGAACCACTTGGTTTTGACCTCAACGGTATTCGCATTGATTTTAAAGTAGAATCTGACAAATTTGAGCAAATTCAAAAACAATTAATTATTAAAGATGCTGAGCAAATTGTTTACCAAACAGAACATTTACCTTTTGATAACAATTATTTTATTGCTGATTTTGCTCTAAAGCCTCGTACACGCTATAACGTTACCATTAATTTAACATTAGCTGACGGCTCTCACGTGCATCAAGATACTTTCTTTGAAACAGGGAAAATGAATGAACCATTTACTGCAAAATGGATTGCAAATCAAGATAAAGAAATTCAAAATACTTTATTCAAAAAAGAAGTAACAATTGACAAACCTATCGCAAAAGCTCGACTCTATATGACAGCTCTAGGAGTCTATGAAACTTACATTGACGAACAAAAAGTTGGAAATGAATACTTAGCACCTGGACAAACAGCTTATGATGAATGGGTGCAAGTGCAAAGCTATGATGTAACGAATCAATTAACATTAGGTCAGCACGAATTACTTATTTCAACTGCTGACGGTTGGTATAAAGGTGCCTATGGATTTATCGCAGGAAAAGATTGTATCTACGGTGACCAACATCGTGCCCTAGCTGAATATCATATCGAATATGTCGACGGCAGTACTGAAATCATCCAAACCGATGACAGTTGGTTGACAACTTCTGGTAAAGTAACAAAATCAGCTATCTATTATGGTGAAGATTTAGATGATACCATTATTGTTTCCAATTGGGAACCTGTACAAATTCTCGACGCATCATACGAGCAATTAACTGACCGTCTAAGCCTACCATTAGTAGAAAAAGAAATTTTATCAGTTAAAGAAGTGATTCAATCACCAAAAGGTGAAACTATTTTAGACTTTGGGCAAAACCATGCTGGTATCTTTACTTTCTATAATCGTGAGCCAAAAGGTACTAAGATTACTTTACAAGTTTCAGAAATTTTACAAGACGGCAATTTTTATCGTGACAATTTAAGAGAAGCTCGAGCTGCCTTTGAGTATATTTCAGACGGTATTGAAAAATGGGTTACCCCTCGTTTTACTTATTATGGTTATCGCTATATCAAAGTCGAGGGGCTAACACAATCGCTTAATCCAGATGATTTTAAAGCCAAAGTTATTTATTCCGATATGGAAAGTACCGGACAAATTCGTACACAAAATGAAAAAGTAAATCGCTTATTTGAAAATGTTATTTGGGGACAAAAGAGTAATTTCTTCGATGTGCCAACCGACTGCCCACAACGTGATGAACGTCTTGGCTGGACTGGTGATGCAAACGTCTTTTCAACTACAGCCTTACACAATATGGATGCCTTTGCTTTTTACCGTAAATATTTAAAAGATATTGCGATTGAACAAGAGCTAAATGACGGACGTGCTCCAATGTATGCACCGTCATTTGGTAATCCGGACGGTGGTGGTGCAATTTGGGGAGATGCCGTTACCTTTATCCCTTGGAATACTTACCTAGCAACCGGTGACAACAGTCTATTAATCGAATATTACGACTCAATGAAACACTGGGTGGATTGGATTACTCGTAATACTAAAACAAAAAATCTGTGGACTGGCTGTTTCCAATTCGGCGATTGGTTAGCATTAGACGGTGAAAACCCAGCCATGCCAACTGGTAAAACAGACGAAGACTTTATCGCATCGATTTACTATCACTATTCAGCACATATTGTGGCAGAAACAGCTAAAATGTTAGATTTAGCAGCAGAGGCTGACCATTACACTACATTATCAGCTGCAATTAAAGCTGCAATACAAGATGAATATATTTCAAAAAATGGCCGTCTAACCATTGATACGCAGACAGCCTATGCCCTAGCCTTACAATTTGAATTATTACCTGAAGAACAAAATTTACGTGTAGTCAATGATTTAATGACACGATTGCATAAAGACGATGACCATCTAAAAACTGGATTTGTCGGAACACCATACTTAAACAAAATGTTATCAAAATTCGGTCAACATAAATTAGCAACTAAAATCTTCTTACACGAAGATTATCCATCATGGTTGTATGCCGTTAATTTAGGTGCAACTACTGTTTGGGAACGTTGGAATTCAGTTGAGGCTGACGGCAGTATGAACCCAGAGGGTATGAATTCATTAAACCATTATTCTATCGGAGCGATTATGGACTGGGGTTATCAATACGTTTTAGGTATTCGCAACCCACAAAATGGCTATCAAACCTTTGATATTGCACCAGAATTTGATTATCGCTTGAGCCAAGTGTCAGGTTACTTTGATTCCCCATACGGAAAAATTAACGTTGCCTACCAAATCGAAACAAATAAAGACCACTTGATTAAACTTTCTATTGATGTGCCATTTGGAAGTCAAGCAAATGTTGTCTTACCACGTTCTAAAGGCTCTGATATTCATATTAATCAACAACTTCATTCTGAAGAAAAAATTCTGTTAAATGCAGGACATTATGAGATTGAGTACATTCCACAGGAAAACTATATTGAACGTTATTCACGTCACACATCGGTAGTTGAAATCTTTGCCGATAGCGAACTTGTACAACAAATCGATGAAATCGACCCAGTCTTAAATTTCTTTAAAAATGATGCCGACGCATTGAACGGTGGTCTCGGAAAAATGTCCTTAACAAAAGTAAATTCAATCTTACCATTCATCAATATTACCGATGAGAACTTAGAAAAAATTAATGTACTACTAGAAAGCACTCCGATATTAGCACAAAGAAAATAATATTGAATTACTACGCAAAAAGTACTATTTTTGCGTAGTTTAAAGTTGTCAAAGCAAGTTTACTAATAACAACAGAAAGGATTTTAGAAGATGACAGTCACACACTATACCAATCCTATATTACGTGGAATGTACCCAGACCCTAGCATTGTCAGAGTGGATAATACCTATTATATGGTAAACTCAACATTCGAATATTTTCCAGGAATCGCCTTATCTAAATCAACAGATTTATTAAATTGGACAAAATTACCAAGTATTATTCAAGAAAAAAGTCAAGCTGATTTAGAAAAAGCTCAATCGAATGAAGGTATTTTTGCCGTTTGTATTCGCTACATTAATGAAACATTTTATGTTATTACCACAAACTTTGCAGAATTTAAAAACTTTATTATCGCAGGAAAATTAGCAGCAGACGGACAAAGCATTATTTGGGAATCTAAACGTACTGAATTAAACATTATGGGTATTGACCCTGATTTATATTTTGAAGACGGCCGTACATATGTTCAATTTACTGGATATATTGATGACAAAGGCACTAAAGCGATTCAACAAGTAGAAATCGAATTAACAACCGGAGAAATTCTACGTGGCCCAGAAGTTATCAGTTTTGGAACAGGTGGACGTGATGTAGAAGGCCCACACATTCTCAACCAAAAAGGTTATTATTATTTACTCGCTGCTGAAGGTGGAACAGGTATTGGACACATGATTACTATGTTTAGAAGTAAATCATTATGGGGGCCTTTCGAAAGTGCTCCAACTAATCCACTTTTCACTAACCGAGACCGAGCAAGTCAACCATTACAAAATATCGGCCATGCTGATTTATTCCAAGACCAACATCAAAATTGGTGGCTAACCTGTTTAGGTACTCGCCCTGCTACCGTTGGATTTGTTAACTATACCAATATCGGTCGTGAAACTTTACTCTACCCTGTCGATTGGTCAGATGAATGGCCAGTTATCTATAATGGTGTGCCCGAAGAAATGGTTTCGCTAAAAGATTTTAGTGAACATGCAAAAGTGTTAGGCGAGCAACAAATCAATGCCTTTATCGATAACTTTGAGCATGAACAATTAAATCCTGAGTGGATTACTTTAAGACAGCCTTTAGGTGAACGTTTGGCATTAAGTAAGAATCAACTAACTTTATTAGGTAGTCCATTTACCTTATCCGATATTGCGACACCAAGTTTTTTAGCTATCCGACAAACTGAACATCAAGAAGTCTTCCACATCGAGATTTCTGAGAACAGCACTTGTCAAAATGGTTCAATTGGTATTGCTTGTATGATTAATAATACACATCATGCTGCTATTTTAGTTTCCGAAAACGAAATGGGTAGTTACGATGTGTATAAAGCAGTTACTATCTTAGATTTAGAAATCAACGAAAAAATTGGTACATTGGGACAAAAACCAACAACTTTTAGCTTAACCAATACTGTTGACGCTAAAGTATTCAATGTAAGTAATCAAAGTGAAGCAGTTGAGTACTCTGTTCATGCGATGCATTTTTCAAACGAGGCGATTGCAGCATTAAATACTGGTGATATGCAAGGGATTTATGTATTAGGTGATGCTAAGGCAGTTGTGACGAAAGCGATGAGAGAAACTATAGAAGAATAATGAATACAATGAAGTGTTATTTATTCTTGTAAAAACATATGATATTCATATCTTCTAGAAATAAAAATCAATAATTTATCCCTCATCAAAATTTGACACTTAATTTTGGTGAGGGATACAATGTATAAGATATTAAAAAATACCCAAGTTGTTACACTCAGGTACTTTCCACTTAAATTACTACTTTATCAATACATAAGGAACATCAACCATTTTCGCCCATGTAATAATTTGGTCACTGGTTACATTTAATGATAGAACCGTATGATGCCCACCGCCTGCTTCAATCCATGCTTTGACACCTTCTTGGAAATTCGGTTTTACTGTCCAAAGTACACGAGCTACCGGCAATTTAGGCGCATCTACTGTTGGCTCAAAGGCAGAAACTTCATTAATCAATAATTTGAACTCTGTTCCAAAATCAGCCATTGAAACCACCACTCCAGCACCTGATTTACCATCAAAAACCAAACGTGCAGGATCTGCTTTATCACCAATACCTAGAGGAGACACTAAAATCTTCGGTTTGTTATTTGCTAAACTTGGATCCACCTCTAACATATGTGATTGTAAAATTGCTTCATGCCCTTGACTTAATTCATACGTATAATCTTCCATAAATCCTGTATTTTGATTATGTGACATTATCTTCATAAAGCGGTCAAGCGCTGCTGTTTTCCAATCTCCCTCTCCAGCAAAGCCATAACCCTCTGCCATTAATCTTTGCACTGCCAATCCAGGCAATTGCTCTAAGCCATATAAATCTTGGAAATTACTAGAAAATGCCGTATAACCTCCTTCTTCTAAGAAACGTTTTAATGCAATTTCATATCTCGCTTGCACTTTAACATGATGCTCCCATGTTTCTATATCATAATCAGCGTAATCAAAGTCATATAAATCACGATAAGATTCAAATAATGCATCAACTTCTTCTTCCGTCACAGCATTGACAACTTCAACTAAATCCCCAATAGCAAAATAATCAACAGTCCAGCCAAATTTTATTTGAGCTTCAATTTTATCACCGTCTGTCACAGCAACATCACGCATATTGTCACCAAATCGTGCTACTTTAATTGAGAATCCTTCATTATAGGCTACTGCTACATCCATCCATTCACCAATTTCTCTTTGAACCGACTCATTACGCCAATAGCCAGCAATCACTTTATTATTCTTTTTCAAACGCGCATTAATGAAGCCATACTCACGATCTCCATGAGCTGATTGATTTAAATTCATAAAATCCATGTCAATTGATGCCCAAGGAATCGATTCATTATATTGAGTCGCTAAATGCAACAAAGGTTTTTGTAATAAAGAAGTTCCACGAATCCACATTTTTGCAGGTGAAAAAGTATGCATCCAAGTAATAACACCTGCTACTTCATCACGATAGTTGATTTCTTTCATCAATTTAGTAATCACTTTAGCTGAAACTGCTAATTCCTCTTGAAACACAACTGGATAAGGTAATTTACCAGACTGATTAAATACTTCTGCCATTTCTCTCGCATGCTCACGAACTTCTTCTAATGCCTCCGGTCCATACAAGTGTTGTGCTCCTACAATAAACCAAAATACTTTATTTTCCATAAAATTATACCTCCGTAATATTTTTACTTATATTAAACTTATTTCTGTCCATAATACGCATTTTTACCATGTTTACGTAAATAATGCTTATCTAATATTTCCTGCGGCAATTCTGGCGCAAATGGATTTAACATTCGTGTATAGTAATTCATTCTACAAATTTCTTCCAAAACAACAGCATGCATTACCGCATCATTCGCATTTTCCCCCCATGTAAAAGGTCCATGCCCTTGCAATAAAATAGCAGGAATCGCAACAGGATCAATTGCTCGTTGTTTAAAGGTCTCTACAATTAAATTACCTGTTTCACGTTCATATCCAGCTGCTAATTCAGCTGCCGTTAAGAAACGAGCACAAGGAACACTTCCATAAAACGTATCTGCATGTGTTGTTCCCATTGCAGGTACATCTTGTCCAGATTGCGCCCAACTTGTTGCCCATGGTGAATGTGTATGAACAATACCACCAATCGAATCAAAATTTTTATATAAAACAGCATGTGTTGGCATATCAGATGAAGGACGTAATTTTCCTTCTACAACATTACCGTCAAAATCACATACTACCATATCTTCTGCAGTCATTCGTTCATAATCAACACCAGATGGCTTAATTACAAATACTTGCAATTCTCTATCAACTGCACTCACATTTCCCCAAGTATATTTTATTAACCCCCGTTGAGGCAGCTCTAAATTCGCCTGAAACACTTCTTCTTTTAACTTTTCTAACATTTTACTACCTACCTCTTTGTACTAAGTAAGCTTGAATTATTCAAACTCACCACGCTTCTCCTGCTATTTTCTCTACTTGTATCGCTGACTTGAATTGCTGCTTAAATCGTTTAAATCCCTCCACATCTGCTTCATTCGGTTCAATCGTTTCAATCACTGTGTTTTTAAACACTATCTCATCTAAATATTGAGCCAAACTCATCTCACTATATTTAAGATAATCTGCTAATAAGGCAATCCCCCACGCTCCACCTTCTCCTGCCGTTTCCATTACCGACACCGGTGTATTAATACTTGCTGCTAATAATGTCTGTGCCACTCGTGGTGTTTTAAAAATACCCCCATGACCTAAGATTTGTTCTATCTTTATCTGTTCTTTCTCAGTCAATATCTCCATTCCAATCGCCAATGTCGTAAAAGCTGATAGAATATGACTTCGCATTAAATTCCCTACTGTTAAACGACTCTCTGGTGTGCGTATCACAAGCGGTCGTCCTTCTTGAACATTCGTAATACTCTCCCCTGAAAAATATCCAATACTCATCACATCGCCACAATCTTTATCGCCTTCAAGTGCTTGATTAAATAAAAGTGCATACGTATCACTTAATGTTTGTTGTGGATTTAAGAATTGACTGTATTCATGAAAGAGTTTGACCCATGCATTAATATCCGAACTGCAGTTATTAGCATGTACCATCGCAACATTATCCCCTACCGGAGTTGTCACGATATCAATTTCAGGGTATTGAGAATTTAAATCTTGTTCTAATACAACCATTGAGAAAATAGAAGTACCAGCTGAAACATTTCCCGTCTTAGGTGCGATACTATTCGTTGCGACCATACCCGTTCCTGCATCCCCTTCTGGTGGACATAATGGAATACCTGCCTCTAATACTCCTGTTGGGTCTAGACGTTTTGCTCCCTCTTGCGTCAAGATTCCTGCAACCTGTCCAGCAGATAATACTTTCGGTAATCGTGTTACCAATTGCCATGGCACCTGTTCAGAAACTAGCCTATCAAATTGTTCGAGAAATGCTTGGCGATAATCTGCTGTCTTGGCATCAATCGGAAACATACCTGAAGCATCTCCTACACCCAACACTTTTTCACCAGTTAAACACCAATGAACATAGCCAGATAAGGTTGTCAGATAGGCAACATTCTCAACATGAGGTTCTTTATTCAACATTGCTTGATACAAATGGGCAATACTCCAACGTTCTGGAATATTAAATTCAAATATTTCACTCAACAGACTGGCAGCTTGATGTGTTATCGTATTACGCCAAGTGCGAAATGGCACTAATAATTGATTCTCTTGGTCAAATGCTAAATAACCATGCATCATCGCACTAATGCCAATACTACCTATCGTCGTTAACGCAACACCATATTGTTTTTGAACCTTTGCAGCAAGTTCAGAATATGCCGACTGAATACCATTCCATACTTCTTCTAAATCATATGTCCAAATACCGTCTTTCAATTGGTTTTCCCATTCATAATTACCGGACGCAATAACATTTTGCTCGTCATCAATTAATATCGCTTTTATCCGTGTTGAGCCTAATTCAATTCCTAAGGCTGTGTTCCCCTCTTGAATCGCTTGTGTGACTTGACCCATGATAATACCTCCTAAAACGTTTTCTAGTAATTAAAATTTTAACACAGATGTACGTATATGTAAAACTGTTTCAATAAAATGTTCGAACATCTAGAAGTGAATTAATGGCTATAATTTGCACTATTTCTACATTTTTACAGTGTCATCTAATAATGCCTTAGAATGAATATTGCATACATCTTCAATATTGGATAGAATAAGATGTACGTATATGATAGAAAGAGGTTCATTATGACTGTAAAATATCGCCGTATCGCAGAAGATATACAAAAAAAAATCATTCATCAAGAATTTGAAGTTGGCACTATGATTCCTCCCGAAAGTAAACTGCAAGAAATATATCAAGTTAGTCGCCATACGATACGACAAGCCATCAGTTTATTAGTAGAAAAAGGGTATTTACGTGCTGAAAAAGGAATTGGTACTTTTGTACTGGAACCTCAATTAGACAGCGCTCAAAATACAAAAACAATTGGTGTGATCACTACCTATTTATCTGATTATATTTTCCCTAAAATTATTGAGGGCATCGAAGAAACATTACGTGCTCAAGGCTACTCAATGCTCGTAGGTGCCACAAACAATGACCCTGTACAGGAAGAAATTTGCATTCAATCCATGCTTAAGCAAGGTGTTGAAGGCTTATTAATTGAACCTACTTCAAGTAATCTTTTCAATCCTAATATTGCTTATTATTCGAAGTTAAAAGAAAAAAATATCCCTATTTTATTTTTTAATGCTTACTACGACTTATTGGATATGCCCTATATTAGTATCGATGACTCAAGCGCTGGAGAAATGACTACTCAACATTTAATCACATATGGTCATACCAATATAACACTCTTAACAAAATCAGATGACATTCAAGGAAAATTAAGGATGAAGGGTTTCATTAGGGCTCATGAAAAAAATAATCTGACTTTTACAATGGAAAATATCATCCAATTTAATACCCATAACCAAAAAGAAAAAATTAAGCAATTTGCTCACCAATTGGTTATTCAAAAAAATCGCCCTTCTGCAATTGTTTGTTATAACGATGAAGTAGCTAGTTATTTAATTCAGCAACTTGAAAAAAGTAACCTACATGTACCAAAAGATATTTCCATTATCAGTCATGACAATTCATATTTAGCTAAAGTATTTCGTTTAACAAGCATTATTCACCCTCAAAAAGATTTAGGCATCGAAGCAGCACAAAACATTATTGATTCTTTAGAAAAACATAAAGCATTACACACAAAACTATACCCACCTCACTTAAAAACAAGAGAATCTGTCGCAAAATTAACAGTTATTTAAATGAAGAAGGGGATATCTCAATATAAATATTCCGTTCTTCATCCCTTCTTTTCACGACTGGCATTTCTCTGCCAAAACGCTAAAATTATGGTATACTACTATAAGCAAACAGTTTTTTAATAACGGAGGTTCATGAGATGTCAAAACATAAAAATAATACCTTAGCAGGACTAGTTTTATTAGCAACTGGTTTAGTCATCGGGGCAGCAGGTGCACTGTTTTATAAAGAAATCAAATTAAAAAATCCAGCCTTAATATTAGAAGATGTCAAACAGCAATTTAAAGAACAAGGAACGATTACCGGCTCATGGATTGACTATGACGCCGTTGAGTATGAAATATTTGAAAGTAAACCACTTGTTTATTTTGGTGGCATCTCTCGTAAAGAAGATGATAAAATTGTGACCTATCAATTTGCATGTGATGCTTACACCGGCGAAATTTTAGATATTTTTGAATACCAAGCATAATTTACACTTGACCAACACGCATACTTTGATACAATGAAAGTTGCGTGTTATTTATTTTAATTGATAAGGAGGATAATAGAATGGCATTTGACGGCCGAAATGAATGGCAAATGTATCCATTAAGTGGTGGATCTGGCGAAGCATTTATGGGCGTTCGTAATAATGAAAAAGTCTTTTTCAAACGCAATTCATCACCATTTATTCCTTCCTTATCAGCTGAAGGTTTAGCACCAAAATTAATGTGGACACAACGCACTTATTCTGGTGATTTATTAACAGCACAAGAATGGAAAAATGCAACACAATTAACCAAGCAACATATGAATGATGAGCGAGTTATTCAATTAATTCGACACATACATCAATCGGATCATTTACTAATGTTGTTACGCCGAGTTCAAAATGAAGCCTTTATTCCCATTGATTTTATCGACCGTTATTTTGACAATCTACCCCCTTCATTATATTCACATCAATTTTTTAATCAGGTAATTCGTTCATTAGAAGATATGGTAGATGATGATTTTTATCATTGCCGTTACGCTGTGTGTCATGGAGATTTAAATCATAATAATTTTATGATTGATGACTCACGAGAAATCTTTTTAGTTGACTGGGAAGAAGTTAAAATCGCTGACCCAATTAGTGATATTACTTGGCTCTTACTTCAATATTATCAGCCGAGTGAATGGATGAATTGGTTTGAATTATATGACTTTGAAATTGATGAGACATTTTATAAGCGTGTTAAATGGTATAGCCTAATGAATTGTTTATTATTGATTAAGCAATTCTCCATTGAAAATAGACCACAACAAATGAACCACTATATATTATTATTAAAAAAAATCTACGATGCAGAAGATTTATCAAAGGAGGAAACGCATGCGACTGAGAAATAAACCTTGGGCACAAGACAAACTCGATGCTCATCCAGAATATGTACCACAACAAGCTGAATCTTTACGAGGAAAATGGCAAACTCGCTTTAGTAAAGTCCAACCAATCCATATCGAAGTTGGATCTGGTAAAGGTCGTTTCATTACTGAAATGGCAAAAGCTCATCCAGATGTGAACTATATTAGTATTGAAATTCAAACAAGCGTCATTGTCAGCGTACTTGACTTACAATTAGAAGCTCAATTACCTAATTTACAAATTTTGCATGCTGACGGTCGTAATCTTGACCAATATTTTGCACCCGGAGAAGTCAGTCGTGTTTACTTAAACTTTTCAGACCCATGGCCTAAAAAACGTCATGAAAAACGACGCTTAACTTCTCCAAGCTTTTTAAGTCAGTATCAAACTATCTTAACAGAGAACGGCGAAATTCATTTCAAAACCGATAACCAAGGCTTATTCGAATATTCACTCTTTGCTTTCTCGCAATACGGTGTCAAATTGAAGCAAGTTTGGTTAGATTTACATCAGTCTAATTTTGACGGTAATATTATGACGGAATATGAGGAGAAATTTTCAAGTCGTGGTCAGAGAATTTATCGACTTGAGGCATATTTTGGAGAATGAAAAATATCGCTCTGTAAGTAAGATTACTCGTTACTTACAGAGCGATAAATTTTTTATTTACCCTAACACAAAAACATGGAGATTACGCAACAACATCGCATAATCTCCACACACATCTATGGTCCATGCCGGGTTCGAACCAGCGACCCCCAGCTTGTCGAGCTGGTGCTCTCCCAACTGAGCTAATGAACCAAACTATAATTTCATTATACGCAATTACGGTAAGATTGCAATCCTACCATAACAACTGTAACTACACAAAAAATACCAGTAAGTATACTCGCTTACTGGCATTTTTATTTTTGTAGAAGACTTATTCGTTCTCTACTACTGGTGTTGTGACTTCTTCCTCAACAACTTTTTCAAATTCACTAGTCTCAGTTGGAGTCATTTCAGTACTTAATTCAGACGCAGTTGTTTCGTTTGCTACTTCTAACACTGGATTATTTTCAGCTGAAACATTCACATTTTCGGCTTCTAAGCGTTTAATATCAGAATCAGAAGTTAGTTTATTATTATCAACGTTTAACTGGCCTAAATTCGGTACATTCGTTAAAGTTGCAAGTGATGCTATTTCATTATCCGAAGCTACCACAGATTCTAATTTTTCTTTATTTGCAAGTGGTGCTAAATCAGAAATATGATTATGACTCGCATAAACACCTTCTAATTGTGCACTATTTACACCCTCTAATGAAGTCAAATGATTGTGCTCAACAGAAAGAAGACGTAAATTTTGATGTTCTTTCAAGAAATCTAATGAAGTTAATTCATTATAATCTAAATTTAGCCCCTCAAGTTTTAGTAAAGATTTTAATACCTCAACCTTATCATTTGTTAATTTATTTCCAGCTGCAGCCACTACTTTTAAATCAGGGAAATCACGTAAAAATTCAATAGACTCTAAATCATTTTGCGAAATATCAACGCCCTCTAAATACTTAAATTGATGCAAGAAATCATAATTTTTAATACCCGTCGCTGTCATCCATAACTGTTTAAGATTTTTGAATTGTAATACAGGCGTTACATCATCAATTTTTGTAAATCCAATTCCTAACACTTCAATATTTGGAATAAGCTCTAAACCTTTGCGTGTTAGTGGATTAGCAATTTCACCAATATTAATCGATTTAACACTTGCTAAATACTCTTTTAATTTTACAGGGTCCGTTTCATTTGCAGGAAATGGTATTGTTGAATCAGCATGTACTAAAGCATGCACTATTTCATGATCTATACCCATTTTTTCTAATGCTTCCATTCCAACTTTTAAATCATCATGATTATGACCTTCATGGTGCTCGTGCCCACTATCTTCATGACCGTCATGTGAATGTTCATGATCGTGACTATGCTCCTCATCTGCATGGTCATGTGAATGATTATGTCCCTCATGTCCATGGTCATGACTGTGTCCCTCGTGCGAGTGGTCATGGTCGTGATGATGTCCTTCATGTCCGTGGTCATGACTGTGTCCCTCGTGCGAGTGGTCATGGTCGTGATGATGTCCTTCATGTCCGTGGTCATGACTGTGTCCCTCGTGCGAGTGGTCATGGTCGTGATGATGTCCTTCATGTCCGTGGTCATGCTCGTGATGTCCATGTGAATGATAATGTTCATGTAATTCATCAATTAAGTTTTTCAATTCTTCTGTTGGCTTAATTTTTGAAAAAGATTCATGTGTTTCTTCATCTGGCGTATTTAAATCAAAAACAACTGCATCATGGAAAAAGGCATCAGCAACAATAACATAACGCTCCTCAACAAGCGTAATAAATGTTCCTAGTAAAGTAATTCGATCCTCTACTCGTGTATTAATGGCTTTTAATACATCTGCATCAATGTTCAAAACTTTTGCAATTTGTTCAAGCTCATCACCTTTTTTAATTTGATAAATAAGAACATCTTCTTTATCTTCAAAATGCACTAATTCTTGTTTAATATCATCAACCGTTCTCATATTCGCTGTTGCAAAAACTGCCTGCGAAGTATAACTTGCTAATAAAATTGCCGATGCACTAATTAATATTGAACGTTTTATTTTCATTTTAATTCTCCTCATAATCAATTATTTCTATTTTCTATACACCAAATCATAAAACGTATTATTTACAATTTAATAAAGAACACTTTTATCTTACCAATGATTGCACCGATTGTAAATAGTAATAATAACTTTTAATTCAATTATCATAAAAAATTCTTATTTCACTCTATCACAAAAACAGCCTAGTTATACCCTACTGGTCAACTAAGCTGTTTTGATAAAGTTTTAATCATTTAATAAGCGAGACGTCTCTTTGCGTGATAAATACTTACTACGTTTAGGAATAATCCAATCTGGTTTAATTTGTGCTATGACAGATAACACGACAAATGAAAGGATAGCAGTTAATAATGCCCCTCCCCAAGCAATTAAGTCATTCCATAAAACACCTTGTAGTGGAAGTACTAAAATGATTGGCAATGCAATATAGCGAATCATAAAAGCTAATATCGCTACAATTAAATTAGCTGTTGCAATATTAAGCCGTGTTGATGAAAGACGGCGGTTATTCAGTGTTTTTTGCGTGTATTTTGCAAAGAATCCTGCACATCCAACTGCTAATAATGGTGTCATTTCTAGTAATAAACGTGATAACACCGGCAATTCAGAATCAAAAGTTATTAAAGCGTTCACTAAGCCAGTAACGGCTGCCACTAGAATAGCAAATGCCCCTCCATGACGGAGAGCTAACCAAATCAATGGAATTATTCCTAACATTAAAGGCAGTGAATAATTCAAGCGTAATCCTTGTTCTACATTGAGAAAACGCCATAAAACGACTAATCCCAACGCAATAAGTCCGTCCATTAATAAACGAACGATTCGTTTGTTCATATATATTCTCCTTATTTATGCTCGCTTAGGTAGACATCAAGCCCATACACCCACACTCACATTCTATTTATTCATTTGGCATCTGATAGCTTGATGCTTCCATAATAATCGGCAATACAACTGGACGACGTTTTGTTTCTTGATACAAGTAGCGTCCAATTTGATCACGAATGTCTTGCTTTAATTCATTCCAATCAAAATTATCGCTCGCTAAATGTTTATCCAATGTGTCCAATGTCATCGTCGAACATGTTTGTAAAATTTCAATATTTTCTTTAACGTAAATGAAACCACGTGAAGTAATTTGTGGACCTACTAAAACTCTTCCTAAGCGTCGGGAAATTGTTGCCACTACAATAAAGATTCCCTCTTCACTCAAAATACGGCGGTCACGTAAAACGACACTACCAATATCACCCACACCAATACCGTCAACTAACACATCTCCGGCTTCAACTTGTTTTGTAATTTGCAATACACCTTGATGCAATTCAATTACATCACCTAATGCCGGCAGCAATAATTGTTCATCTTTATAACCTAATTGTCGTGCCAACACTGCATGAGCATTTTGCATGCGATATTCACCATTTACTGGAATTAAATATTTTGGTTTTAAGAAATTCAACATTAATTTCAAATCCGTTTGGCTAGCATGCCCACTCGTACTAATATGGTCTGTAATCTCTTGAACCGTTGCACCACAACGATACACTTGGTCTTTAATGCGTGCCATTGTCGTTTCAAATGCCAATGACGGAGTTGATGCGATATAGACTAAATCGCCCTCTTTAATCTTTACCTGACGATGTTGACCACGGCACATTGCTTCAACAGCTTTCAGTGGTTCGCCTACATCACCTGTTTCTAAAATAACAACTTCTTCATCAGGTGTCGTATTCAACTGCTTAATTTGCCCTAAAATACGGCGACTAGGAATTTTGATTTTATCCATTTTTAAAGCTGTATCAACAATATCATATAACTCAGTACCAGAGAAAAAGATTTTACGATTCGTATGGTAAGCTGCATCCATTACTTGTTGGATACGTGAAATATTACTTCCGATACAAGCAACGATGACACGGCCGTCAGCATTCGAAAATGTTTCAACAATTTCATCCAATACTCGTAAATCACTCACATTTTCAAAACTGCTTTCCGCATTAGCAGAGTCGCTTAATAATGCTAATACCCCTGCTTCACCAATATCGGTTAGTCTACCAAATTCGGTTTGATACAATGGTGTCGCACCAGCATCAAAACGAAAATCACCCGTATAAACAATTTGTCCCTCATCTGTATGAATGACAATCCCTACTGAATCTGGAATCGAGTGCGTCGTTTTAAAAAATGTAACCTGTGCGTCTTCAAATTCGATTTCCATTTTTTCATCAATTTTAAAGAAATTTTCTAAACGGTCACCTAATCCTTTTGCCTTAGCTGTAATGGACGCAATCGCAATCGTAAATTCTGTCCCAAAAACAGGTGCATCTACCACTTCTAATAAATACGGTAATGCGCCCACTGCATCAGCATGCCCATGTGTTAAGAAAATACCAACAATACGTTCTTTATTCTCTTCCAAATAAGAAAAATCTGGAATTACATAATCAATCCCTAACATTTCTCCCTCTGGATATACTAATCCACAGTCAAGAACAAAAATCGATTGGTTCACCTCAACTGCATATAAATTTTTTCCTGATTCACGCACCCCACCAAGTGGGATGATTTGTATTTTGCTCATTTTACACCTCTAAATTATTTTTCCACTGTTTTTAAAAGAGTTATGCTACTTGCAGCTTTCTCTTTTCGTTAAGAATTATTATACCACAATTTCATGTTAAATATATTAGATTACTACGTTAAATTTGCACAACTCAATACATTTTGAATTTCAGCTTTATAATGAGATAAGGAAATTCAGAATTTATACTATTAAACTCATTTTTACATACTAAAAAAGATACTAATCAATCAAATTAGCATCTTTTTTATAACACGATACATCATTATCTATTTTAAATTTAACTACATTCTTATTTAATCTAGACTTTGATAATAAGGCTCAACAATTTCTTCCTCACTTAGCAAAAATCGGTCATTAAACGGTTCAGGATACAATGTTTCTGTATCTAATAAAAAGCGTTCGCTAAAAAAAGCTATATCCCGCTTTGTTTGGTTAACAATATTAACCAATGGCATGACACATAACAATATTAATAAATACTTCATTCAGTCCAGCCTCCATTTTGTGATTTCAATCAAAATAAAACGATTACAACAATATTAATTATAGCACACAATAAAAATAAAAAGACATTGCATAACTAAAATTTTTGACTTATTTCACCATGTTATGACGATAAACATAAAAATAGAACTGCAACCATGTTTTGATTACAGTCCTATATATTTGCTTACAATTATTGTTCTTTTAATAAGGCTTCAAATTCATTTAAGCGTGTTTCAAATACATCTAATGCTGCATCAATATAATCACTTTGTGTCATATCTAAACCAGCAGTTTTAATCGTATCAATCGGATACTGGCTGCTACCAGATTTCAAGAAACCTAAGTAACGTTCTAATGCACCTGCTTCACCCTCTAAAATTGCCTTAGAGAATGCAGTAGCTGCTGAGAATCCAGTCGCATATTGGAATACATAGTAATTATAGTAGAAATGTGGGATTCTTGACCATTCTAATGCAATTTCAGAATCTGAATTTACAGCGTCACCATAATATTTCTTATTCAATTCACGATAATTATCCGATAAGAATTGCTGTGTCAATGGTTGTCCAGCTGCATCTGATGTATACATAAAGTGTTCAAACTCTGCAAATTGTGTTTGACGGAAGATAGTTCCTTTTAATCCATCTAAGAAATGGTTTAAAATATATAAACGTACTGCTGGATCTTCGTATTTATCTAATAAATAGGCTGTCAACAAGTTCTCATTCGTAGTTGACGCAATTTCAGCTAAGAAAATTGAGTAATTACCATATACATACGGTTGATATTTATGTGTTAAATAGCTATGGGCACTATGACCTAATTCATGCACTAATGTATATAACCAATTAACATTATCTTGCCAATTCATTAAAATATATGGTTTTGTATCATACATACCAGATGAGTAAGCACCACTGCGTTTACCTTTGTTTTCATATAAATCAATCCAACGCTCATTAAATGCTTCTTCCATAATCGCTAAATACTCTTCACCTAATGGCGCCAATGCCTTCATAGTGATTTCTTTTGCTTCATCATATGTCATTTCAATTGGTGCTTCGCCTAATAATGGAGTATACATATCATACATTTGTAAGTCATCAATACCTAATAATTGTTGACGTAACGCTGTATAGCGATGTAATAAGTTCAAACGTTTCCCAACTGTATCTAATAATGTATCGTAAACAGATTCTGGTACATTATTATTAAACAAAGCTGCATGGCGTGCAGAATTAAAGCCACGAACTTTCGCATTAAAATTATTGACTTTAATATTATTAGATAATACTGATGCCATTGTGTTTTTAAATTGATTGTAGACAGAGTAAAATTGTTCAAAAGTATCTTTACGCACACGACGATTTGAGCTTTCTAACAATTTTCCATATAAGCTATGTGATAATTGAACTTTATTGCCATTTTCATCTTCAATTTCAGGGAATACTAAATCAGCATTATTTAACAAACTGAATGTACTACTTGCACCTTGGAAAATTTCTCCAGCTTGTGCTAATAATGTTTCAGCTTCTTTTGATAACACATGTGCACGTTTACGAGTGATGTTATCTAAAAATTGAGCATAAGCTTGTAAACGTTCATTACCCTCGATAAATGCTTTTAATGTTTCTTCTTCGATACTATTAATTTCAGGTGAGAAAAAGGCTGTTGCTTCTTCAACTTGACTATATAATTGTAAAGTACGAGCATTTAATTCTTGGTAAGTTGCATTGGCTGTATCTTGGTCATTTTTTAAATGTGCATACACATAGGCTTTTGATATTTTGCGTGATAATGCCAAATAAGCATCAATCGCATCTGCTAAATGCTCACTGCTTTGAGATAATGTACCAGACAATGCTGCTACTTCTGGTAATAAGGCTTTAATCGTTTCTAATTCAGCCTCTTGTTCAGCGTCTGACTCAAACATACTTGATAAATCCCAAGTGTATTGTACGTCCATTTCTTCACGAGTTTTTAAAGTACTCACTGTCATTCCTCCATACTATGATAATTCGAGATTCAAAGTAAAACCAGCCCACCGACAAAATCATCGTCACTGTCAACTGTCTTTACTTATCCTCAAACTCACTAATTAATTTATAATCAAAGTTTAACATAGCTAATCATGTTTGACAAACCAAACATTTTTTTCTTTTCTTTCCAAATGCCCAAAATAAGCAAAACATTGAATAAGTGCCTGCGTTAAATCATCTATCTTATCCTTATTAACCAGCGGCATAGACAAGAGTTGAATCTGTTGCTGCTCCACTAATACATTCAACTGCTCTTTAAGCTCTTCAAATGTAATACAATCATTAGGTGCTTGACGATATAAATAGAGCCAAACCAGTCCGAATAATTGCCAAGTTGGTGTAGCAATTAACAAGCATTCCCATGTGTGAGCAAATACCCATTCTGGTAAATCATATAAAGTAACCCCCTGCTTTCGTAACCCATTGAGAAAAGGAAAATATAGTTCTGCCTGCATCAAACTTTGTCTTAAACGATTTGGCTGAACATCTCGTTTTGTACGATAATGAAGTTTCGTGGCATTCGGTAAAGGTGAACTAGTTAAAACAGACGGTAATTGTTTCATCTCCGAAATGACAGTCTGACAACAGTGCCAAGATTCTGCACAGTAAATTATCGGTAAATGGGTATAAATAATAATTTCCTGCATTGAAATATCCACAGCATAGCCATGATAGCCGTATGAGTGATGATAGTAAAGCAATTGCTTTTGCCACTTTGATAATTTCGACCTTTGCCACTCAGCATTATCACCAAACCAATAGACATACGGTGTTACCGTTCGATACGCTTGATGTCGCTTCTGTAATATCTCTTCGTTTATTTTTGACTTTTGAAACTCCAATATCATCGGCGGCTCTGTTGCATACCATACATCAACTTGTTGTTGAATCGTATCAAGCCAATATTCAATCTGTGCACCGCCATATCCTTGAGCTAATAATGTTTTTACAGCTTGATGTTGTTGACTCTCACCTTGTCGTTTCATTGCTCGTCCAGCCAATTGACAAGCTTCAAGATGAGCAAAATAATACTTCTGCTTTTTACTCATTTTAACGATTACTGGCTGTTGACATTTCGGACAAACATAGCGTCCTGATGGTGACTGTAATTGCTGTGCATAAATTAAATTATTTTCCTCATCTAATGCTGCATACATACTAAAAACCCCCTACTTGAGTAAATACACAAGTAAGGAGCAAATTACTCTATTAAAAATGCGTTCCAAAATAATAAATACTGTCTACCGAGCGAATTAAATCACCGTATTCTTCCAAGATAGCAAGCGTAGCTGGGTGTGCTTCTCCATAATCCAGCATTTTTAAGACACTAAAGTACGGTTCAGTGCCTGGAACCAAATCTTCAAAATGATAAATATGGAAGAAATAGCGACCATTCATTTCATATAAGTCACCTTCTAAACCATAATCCTTAGCCAAACGTGCGAATTGAATAAAATCATCTAATGTTTCAAAACACACAACTGGATAACTATAAAAGGCATCCTCATCTAATTCATCAGTTTCACTATCTGAGTCATTTCCGTTTTCTAACATACTTTTTCTAATTTGCTCAATGCGTTCACGTGGCGTCATTGAGGCAGAAGAGTTTTCTGCTTTACGTTCACGTAGACGCTTAAATATCTCCGTATCCCAAAAGTTTTCCATTTCATCAAAACTCGCACGGCTAATGTATAACTCAATACCATTATTGCTTGGAATTACTTGGAAAGTAATCGTTTCAGAATCATAAAATTGTTGCTCAACGCCTACTTCCGTTAGAATTGAATAGAAAAACTTCTCTACACTCGCTTGGTCACTAATCAAATCTAAAAAATTAATACCACGTTCTTCTAAGTCTTCTACATCAATGATGACCTTAATTAAATTTTCATTGATACGTTCCATTTCCATCTACGTCACCCCCTTAAAAGTTCATGGTTAATTATACTATACTGCTTTTATCAACGCAACTTTGCTGAACCACTCAATTAAAACAAACAACGCTGAGCAATAATACTCAGCGTTGCTTGTATACTATTCATTGACTAAAGCCTGAGCACGTGCTAATTCTAATGCACGCACTTCACGTGGTAAAAATCGACGAATTTCATCTTCGTTGAATCCAATTTGTAATCTTTTTTCATCAATTAAAATTGGACGTCGCAATAATCCTGGTTTTTGTTGAACAATTTCAAAAAAGTCATTTAAAGGCATTTCACTAATGTCCATATTTAACTCACTGTATGCTTTTGAACGAGTCGATACAATATCTTCCGTACCCTCTTCTGTCATACGTAAAATCTCTTTAATTTCAGTTAATGATAAAGGTTCAGTAAATATATTACGCTCTACATAGGGAATGTTATGTTCTTCTAACCACGCTCTTGCTTTACGACAAGATGTACAGCTTGGTGTAATGTATAAAGTTACCATTTATTTGATCATCCTTTCGATCTGTGGCGGTAGAAACAAAAACAAATTCTTTATAATTTTTCAATTTTTTAATAAGAATCAATCACTTGTCTTCATGATTACGACAATGATTATTGACAGTATACCATTTTTTGACTTGTTTTTCAATACAAATTTGCGATATTATGTCGTTTTTGTTATTTTGTTGCATCAATTTTTTGACAAAAAAATCCAAGTGAAGATTAGATTTCACCTGCTGCTTGACTATTCAAAAAAATATCGTTAAGATTAAATTACATGTTAATCCTTATACAGCATGGATTTAATGCAAATGGGGCTAACGCTATACTACACGAATTAATTTGTGTATTTTTTCATTTAGTATAGACAATTTTTATAAATATAAAGTGAGGAACCTTATGAAACCTACTATTTTTTCTGGCGTTCAACCTACTGGAACTCCAACTCTTGGTAATTTTATCGGCGCAATGAAAGGCTTCGTCGAATTACAATATGATTATGACGCTACTTATTGTGTGGTTAATCAACATGCATTAACCGTACCAAAAGATCCTGTCCGTTTAAAAGAACAAACACTACAAATGGCAGCCCTATATTTAGCATTAGGTATCGACCCAAATGTCGCAACCATTTTCGTACAATCGGATATTCCAGCTCATGCACAAGCAGCTTGGTTAATTCTATGCCAAACGGGTCTGGGCGAATTAGAGCGTATGACACAATTCAAAGATAAAGCTGCCAAACAAGAAAGTGTCGGTGCTGGTCTACTCTGCTATCCACCATTAATGGTAGCAGACATCGTACTACATGATACACAATTTGTCCCTGTCGGCGACGACCAAAGACAACATATTGAGTTAACTCGTAACTTTGTGGACCGTTTTAACGCTCGATATGGTGAAAACTTACTGGTAAAACCTGAGGCTATTTTCCCTAAAGCTGGTGGACGAGTGAAGAGCCTACAAGACCCGCTTTCAAAAATGAGTAAATCAGATACAAACGAGAAAAGCTATATTTTACTATTAGATGACCCTAAAGTGATTACGAAAAAAATTAAAGGTGCTGTCACTGACTCACTCGGCGTTGTGCAATACGATGTGGAAAATCAACCGGGTGTAGCAAACTTACTTCATATTTTCTCAAGTTTAAGTGGCCGTTCAATTGATGATTTAGTTAATGACTATGGTAGCACTGGATATGGACGTTTCAAAACAGATTTAGCTGAACTCGTTACCGATACATTAGCTCCAATCCAAGCACGCTACGAAAAATTATTAGTCAGCGACGATTTACATGATATCTTAGCTGCCGGTGCACAAAAAGCAAGCGTTAGAGCTAATGCAACTCTAGCTCGTATGGAAAAAGCAATCGGTGTAGGATACTAGATAAGTATTTAAGGAGAAAACTAATGAATTATTTTGTTTTCGCATATTCTATTGTTTTAATAAGTTCAACTTATTTTGGTTATAAAAAAGACTTTGGAATATCTATTATGTCGTTAATAATAAGTGCATTGCTATTTATTACATCACTGTTAAATTTAATTTATATAAATAGTTTTTTGAGATTAGTAATATCTATTCTGTTAGTCGCCATTTCAATTAGCTTTTTCAATGATAGAAAACAAAGTGGTAATAAAATTAATTATAGTCACCATTGTGTCCGATTCATTCTTCATTTATTGCTGATTTATTCTTTATTTTTATGATAAACTATAGACACAAACAGCCCATTGTACTCGATAAATGAGTATAATGGGCTGTTTTTTACTCGCGTACTATGTTATTCCGGCTCCAATGAGCTGAAATGACGTCCACTTCGCAGAGCACTTGAAGTGCTATAACGCACTTCTACACTTTCTGCTCCAGTGATTCATTTCAGAACGCTCATTGTCGCACTATGTTTTAGTCTCGTGGTAATAGTGCTTTGCGAGATAAGTTAATTCTACCTTTATCGTCAATTTCAATGACTTTAACGGTTACTTTATCTCCTAATTTAATCACATCTTCAACATTATTCACACGACGGTGCTCTAATTCTGAAATGTGAACTAATCCTTCTTTTCCAGGTAATACCTCTACAAAGGCACCGAATTTTTCAATACGTTTAACCGTACCTTCGTATGATTCACCTACTTCAACTTCTTTAACTAATAATTCAATCATTTCGATTGCTTTCTTAATCATATCTGCATCTGAAGACGCCACACTAACAGCACCAGATTGGTCAATATCAATTTTAACACCTGTTGCATCAATAATTGAATTAATCGTTTCACCACCACGACCGATAACTACTTTAATTTTTTCTGGGTCAATCGTAATTAATTCAATCTTCGGCGCATACGGACTCAATTCTGCACGTGGTTCAGCAATTGTACTTGTTAATTCTGCTAAAATCTCAATACGTGCTTTTTGTGCTTGTTCCAATGCTTCAACTAAGATAGCTTCTGTAATACCTTGAATTTTAATATCCATTTGTAAGGCAGTAATACCGTCCTTTGTTCCCGCTACTTTAAAGTCCATATCACCTAAGTGATCTTCTAAACCTTGAATATCCGTTAAGACAGTATAATCTTCGCCTTCCATTACTAATCCCATTGCAATACCAGCTACTGGCGCTTTAATCGGCACACCAGCGTCCATTAAAGCTAATGTTCCAGCACAAATACTTGCTTGAGATGATGAACCATTTGATTCTAATACTTCTGAAACCAAACGAATCATATATGGGAAATCTTCTACCGACGGAATTACTTGTTTTAAGGCACGTTCACCTAAAGCACCATGTCCAATTTCACGACGTCCTGGGCTACCAACACGACCTGTTTCACCTACTGAGAAATTAGGGAAATTGTAGTGGTGAATAAAGCGTTTCATCTCTTCAGCACCTAAACCGTCAATAATTTGATGTTCGCCTAATGGAGCTAAAGTTGCTGCTGTCAATGCTTGCGTTTGTCCACGAGTAAATAAACCAGAACCATGAACACGTGGTAATAAAGCAACAGATGAGCTTAATGGACGAATTTCATCAATTTTACGTCCGTCAGGTCGAACACGTTCTTTTGTAATTAAACGACGCACTTCATCTTTTTCTAAATCATGTAAAGCAGCATTTACATCTTTTAATAATTGTTCTTTCTCTGGGTGGTCACCTAACACATCATTAAAGTGAATTAATGCTTCTTCAATAACAGCTTCCATTGCAGCTTCACGAGCTTTTTTCTCTTCTGTTTGAATCGCTGCAACCATTTTGTCTTTATATAATGTTTTAACTTGTTGTTCCACTTCTGGGTCTAACATTGCTAATGTCAATTCAAATTTTGGCTTGCCGATTGCTGCAATTACTTCATTTTGGAAAGCAACTAATTCTTTAATGGCTTCATGACCAAATAATAATGCCTTTAACATGTCAGCTTCGCTAACTTCTTTAGCACTACTTTCTACCATGTTAATCGCTGTTGCTGTACCTGCTACTGTTAATTCAATATCTGATGCTTCAGCTTGTTCAACCGTCGGATTAATGATTAATTCGCCATTAACACGCCCTACATTGACCCCTGCAATTGGACCGTCAAATGGGATATCCGATACTGCTAATGCTAATGATGAACCTAACATCGCTGCCATTTCTGGTGTGCAATCTTGTTCAACAGATAAAACGGTATTCGTTACTTGAATTTCATTACGCACACCTTCTGGGAACATTGGTCGTAATGGTCGGTCGATTAAACGGCTCGTTAAAGTTGCCGTTTCAGACGGACGGCCTTCACGCTTAATAAAGCCTCCAGGTACTTTTCCGACTGCGTACATTTTTTCAACATAATGCACTGTCAACGGGAAAAAATCTCCTGTCGTTGGTTTCTTTGATGCTACGGCAGCTGATAAGACAACTGTATCACCATAACGAACTAACACTGCACCATTAGCTTGCTTAGCTAATTCGCCAATTTCAACTGATAATGGACGACCACCTAATGTCGTACTAAAAATATGTTTTTCTGCCATAATGTTTTTCTCCTTTTCTATTTTTACAAAAGGATAACTCTCAAATTGTTTGCATTACTAAACAAATATCAATTTACTCTTTTTGACTAAACTCATATTTGCATAGTATGAAAACATCAGGAGTCCCTTTTGCTAGCAACTAAAAAAATTAGGAGCTGAACAATATCCAGCCCCTAAATCACTTAGATGAATTAACGACGTAGACCTAAGCGTTTGATAAGTTCACGGTAACGTTGAACATCTTTGTCACGTAAGTAAGCTAATAAGTTACGACGGTGACCGATTTTTTTCATAAGTCCACGGTATGAATGAAAATCTTTTTTATGCGTACGGATATGCTCGTTTAATAAGTTAATATCCTCAGTTAAAACTGCGATTTGTACTTCTGGAGAACCAGTATCGCCTTCATGAGTCGCATATTCTTTGATGATTTCATTTTTACGCTCTTTTGATAATGCCATCTTGCTTTCCACCTTTCTATCGAAAATATGCCGTCTACTAAGTAAAACGTTGGTGATTCGTTAAACTGAGCAGCGGTCAAAAAATTAAGCCAAATGTCGGTATTACACAGCAACAAACGACCACTAACTAATAATGTACACGAAATAACACGATTTTTCAAGGGATTATCACGAAATACTTGAAAAAATATTACGCAATCGACTTCTCGAATTTAGTAATAGAACGAGCCTTACTTATAACAATTCATGATAGAAATTGTTGATAATTTTCGCTAATTCAACTGGGTTATCAATATTCGCTTCATGCCCAGACTGATTCAGTATCACTAACTCTGAATTGGGAATCAAGCGACTTAATTCTCTCGATGCCTTTCTGTTCACAGTGTCTTTATCACCATTAATTACCAATACTTTGCACTGAATATCCTTTAATCTATCTGTAAAATCTAACTCTTTGATTGAGTTCGCTATATTGATGAAATTCTCTTTAGCAAACCCCATAGTCTCAAATTTTCGTTTTGGAATAAACCTAAAGATTATATTTTGAATTGATAATAATATTTTTGGCATTTTAAACTGAGAATTAATTAACACTAATGAATTAACCTTATCAGAAAAATCAATTGCATAATTTAATGCCAATAATCCTCCCAGTGAGATTCCAACAATATTTACTTTTTCATCGGTGTTTTGGCAAATTGCCTTTACTTCTGCATACAGATTTTTATAATCAACCTGCCCCCTATTTTGTACTTGAATCAAATCAACAAGCTCAACATCTTCCAGCGCAAGATTATCACAAACACTATTCCAGCTTTCTTTTTTCTGCCCTAATCCATGTATGAATATTACTTTCATTTGTTATTATCTCTCCTGTTTTAGTCTAAATAAATCATTCTTGAGTGTACAAGTCACTATTACCTAAAAATCTGAAGATAATCAGTTCGAGTCGGTAATAAATGCGTAATCACAACGGTCATGTTCTCCTTATCAATGAAATACAAGGCAATATACTCTCTTCCTAATGCTATCCCGCGAGTAATATAACGTTTATCAATGACTTTTCCAAACTTCTCATCTGCACAAAAACCAGCTTCTGGAAAAGTCTTTAACACTTCTAGATTCGAATACAAATCAGCGATTTTATTTTTTGCTGATTGTTCTGACTGAAAGTTATTTAAAATATAATAATAAATTTCCTCCAATGTTCTCAATACCGAATCATGGTAGATTAACTTATATTCCAAATCGCTCCCTCAATTCTTCATCTGTCACAAAATTTATGCCTGATTTGTAATCACTAATTCTTTCTTGAACAACAGCTTGAAGCTCTTTAAACGCTTTTTCTTTCTCCAACTCCTCCTCACTCAGTAAATCTACTTTACCTGTGACTGCAACATTTTTGAGAAAAAGATTAAATGCACTCGCTACATTCAAATCATTTTGTTGAAACACCTTTTTTGCTTCCGAAAAAACTGCATCATAAGTCCTTAAAGTGTATGATTTATCATAAGTTGCCACTATGTATTGCTCCTTTGTATTTCTTATTTATATTTCATTTTACAGAACTCTACCCAGAAACTCAACTTTTTGTACACTAGCATTTTCACCAGTTCCTAAATCAAAAAATAGAGTTTCAGCTGCATTCATATCACTCAGCCAAAACTCTATTACCTCTTACTTCAAATCATACACCCAATTATCTCTGTCTAAACGATAATAAAATTCACTTAAATTCTCTTCTGTAAATACACGAATCATATCCAGCATATCAAGTGATAGATTAAGATTTGGCAGATTCTCCAGTTCCTCCCACCAAACCGCTCCCTCATCTGACGATTGAAGCTCGCCTTCAAAATACGCAGTTTTATAAAACAGCACAACATATCGAATATTATCTTCTAACCAATCTTTTATCCCACATAATTGTGGACATTTTATTGTTAGTCCTGTTTCTTCTTTTATCTCCCTCACAACTGATTCGCTAAATGATTCTCCGTATTCAACATGGCCGCCTGGAAATGTAATACCTGGCCAATCCTTCGCTTTTCTATCAATTACAAGTACTTTGCTACCAGACTGTATCATACACATATTGGTAAACTCAACTTTTTCAATCATCGCTCAACATACTCCATTTCTACTGTTCCAAAGCGCCTGTATTTTCCTAATCCGTTTCAATATGACGCACTCCACCATTCCACTTTGGCAGTTCTTCTTTTAGAAATTTTGGTCGCAAATCAATATTGGATAGTTTTTCTAGCGATACCCACTCACATTCATAAGGTTCACCGTCTAATATATGACTCGGAGTTTCTCCAAAAATAGCAACTTTGTAATGAAACTCTATCATGTGATGCAATTCGCCCTCATAATCAAAGCGATTTTCAACAACAAACATTAAGTCTTGAACCGAACAATCCAAACCTAATTCTTCTCTGACTTCTCTAATAACAGCGTCATAGCTCGCTTCTCCAACATTTATCGCACCACCGACTAAATGATATTGGTCTGCTACTTTATAACACAGTAATTTATTCTCTTTCATAATTAATGCCGTCACTCTTACACCATAACGGTGCGTGTTAGTTATCACTCTAAAATCCATTTGCATCCCTCCTAATACTTGACTTTGCAAAAAAACACGTTCAGAGAGAGTTCTCCAAACGCTACATTAATACTTTTATCTTCCTTCTGCTAATGTTTCATATAAAACATGGGTCACATACGCTGCAAAATGAAGTGCCCCCTCTGGCGTATGGTGAACACCCTCGCCCTCCCAATAATATTCAGGGTGGTCAACAGCATAACTGTACCAATCAATTTCATGGACATTCGGATACCGTTGTGCAAATTTATGAATAATTTCGTTCACTTCCATTTTGTGTGCAACATCTGAATTCGAATTAACAAAGAATAATTCTCTATCCCCTGAAACAGCAATCAAATCTTCCATTCCCTCGTCGTCAAGCCCAGCATTAGTTCCTAAATTGAACACAACATTCTGCTTGACTTCGCCCTCATTAATCCAATCTTGGAATTTGCCAACTGCGTCCCAAATTTGCAGACTTTTAATACCCCATTGATTTCCATTTAAAAAGACGTCCATTGCAACTGGTGCAGATAATAAAATTAACGAATCTCCAAAAAATGTAACAGGTAACTCAGCAGCAAATAATTGCTCTTTTGCTGGAATTAAAGCTGCCAAATCAGGATTATTATCAGCAATTCGATCCAATACGGCTTGCTGTTCAGCAGCTAATTCTGATACTTCATCGGCTAATAATGCCACATATTCTTTCGCTTTTTGATACTCTGCTATATAATCTTGCTCCGGCAACGATTCAACAAAATAGCTCGATAACTCCTTATCATAAGACTGCACTTGTGTCATCGTTTGGTGAAGATAACGCTCTGTCGGATTCGCAATTTCATGCAAACTCGGCAAACTTTTTTGCAATTGATATTCTAAATTAAACTGTGCCAATGTTTGATCGTTTCGTGAAATAGCTAAACCACACGCTACAACTGCTACCATGGCTAAAAAGGCAGCTGCTACTCCTCTCATCGCATTGCTTTGTTTTAATCGCTCTATATCCATGCTCCAGTTAAAATGTTGACCAAATGGAATAGGATATACTCTGCGTTCAATCAATTGATACGTTAATTCACTCAAAATAATTAAAGTAATTAGAATGGCGATATTTAATAAGTAAACTTGATTATCTGCCATAAAACGTCGATATTGTAACCAAAATACAATGACTGGATAATACCATAAATAGTAAGAATAAGAACGTTGACCTAGCATAACAAAAGGTTTAAAGGATAGTGGCTTACGAATAACAGGAACACCTGTCGCAATCGCAAATAAAACAAACATACTCAATACAGAATAAAAAGGTAAGCCAATATAATAAGTAATCGGTGCTTGATCTTGTACAACAAAAGGTAAATAGATAAATAGTACCCCTGCTGTTAGCCCCATTAATGTGTACAATGCCTTTTTATTTTTAACATTGTACGTTGCATTTAAAATAGCTGGAATCATATACGCTGTCATCATACCTAAGGCAAAGGACGAAAAACGTGTCGCTAAACCATAATAAACATGTGAGGGGTCAGCATTCGGTTCGTATAAAAACATTAATGTACTGTGGCTTATAAAAGCGATTAAGCCCCAAAGGATTGCTTTTGCCGTCCCTGGCAATTTCAACCATTTTAATAGACACGAACCGATAATCCCTATCAGAAACATTTGTAAATATAAACTTCCATACCACAAATGTGTAAAGGGTGATGCCTCTGTCATTTTAGCAAAATATGATTTATCGGTTGCAATTTGATAAAAATTATTGTAAAAAAACATACCTGAAAATAAATCGCTACGCAAATGATGCAATGCCTCACGATTAAAAATAAAGAGCACAAAGATAATACTACCTAACATCCAAAACATTGGGAAAAATAAACGTTCAACCGTTGAACGAACATATTTGCCTAATGCACGCCAGTCCTGTTGCTGACGATTAAAAGTTACTTGTTCAATTTTGCGTGCAAAGAAATACCCAGCAATAGCAAAAAATGTATTAACTGTTAGAAAACCACCGGGAACTTGCTTTTGATACATATGATATAAAACAACTGCTAAAATCGAAAATCCTTTTAATCCGTCATAACTATTAATTCGCTTTTGTTTACTCAAACCTTTCACCCATTCCTATGAAGAATCCTTTAAAATTCTATCCATATTATACGATATTATCTACTATTATTAAAGGTGACAATCAGCTAATTTCGCAGCTATCTTTACAAGGTAGGATACGAACCCATTCCGTATCCTGTCCATGCAATTATTTGCCACCATAAGTCGCTTTTAATTCTAAAATAATATCACGCAATTCAGCTGCTGCCTCAAAATTCATATTTTTAGCATGCTGTTTCATTTCAAGCGTTAAACGTTCTAACTCTTCTTCACGTTGTAAACGTGACAATGCTTTAAATGTCACCAGTAGATTTTCTTGACGCTCTTCGCTTTCCACATCATGTGTAATTCGAATTAAATCACGCACTTCTTTCTTGACCGTCTTCGGTGTAATACCATGCTCTTTGTTATATGCCATTTGGACTTGACGACGACGTTCCGTTTCTTCAATGGCACGTTGCATTGAGTGCGTAATATTATCGGCATACATGATAACACGACCATTCTCATTACGTGCTGCACGACCAATCGTTTGAACTAATGAACGCTCACTACGCAAAAATCCTTCCTTGTCGGCATCTAAAATAACCACTAAGGACACTTCTGGTACATCTAGTCCCTCACGCAATAAGTTAATCCCCACTAGCACATCAAAAATCCCTAATCGTAAATCACGAATAATCTCAGTTCGCTCCAATGTTTTAATGTCACTATGCAAGTATTTCACTTTGATATCCAGCTCTTTTAAATAATCTGTCAAATCTTCCGACATTTTTTTCGTTAAGGTCGTAACGAATACACGTTCCCCACGCTCAACTCGGATATTAATTTCTTTGACTAAATCATCAATTTGCCCTTTAATTGGACGCACTTCAACGATTGGGTCTAATAGACCAGTTGGACGAATAATTTGTTCAACATATTGATTATTCGTATGTTCCAATTCATAAGGTCCTGGTGTTGCTGATACATAAATGATTTGATTGACACGTTCTTCAAACTCTTCCAAACGTAGTGGGCGATTATCAATCGCACTTGGTAAACGAAAACCGTAGTCAACTAACATTTGTTTACGAGCACGGTCTCCATTATACATTCCTCGTAATTGCGACATCGTAATATGTGATTCATCAACTACAATTAAATAGTCATCTGGAAAGAAGTCTAATAGTGTATATGGTGCTTCTCCTGGCAAACGACCATCCATATGACGTGAATAATTTTCAATCCCACTGCAATAGCCCATTTCTAATAACATTTCAATATCATAATTGGTCCGTTGTTCCAAACGTTGTGCCTCTAATAATTTATTTTCACGTCGCAACTCTTCCAAACGTTCTTCTAATTCTTGACGAATACTTTCAACTGCACGAGTTACTTGGTCTTCATTCGCCACAAAATGTGTTGCCGGATATATCGGATAATGATCCATATCTCGTCGAATTTCCCCTGTTAATACATCTACTTCACGAATACGGTCAATTTCATCTCCAAAAAACTCAACTCGAATAACTTCTGAATCACGTGATGCCATAAAAATTTCTATAACATCACCACGAACACGAAACGTCCCACGTTGAAAATCAATATCGTTACGAACAAACTGCATTTCAACCAATCGATTGAGAACGGCATTGCGACTAACTTCTTGCCCTTTACGCAATGACAGCACATGCTCACGATAATTTTCAGGGTCAACCAAACCATAAATACATGACACCGATGCTACTACAATCACATCACGACGCTCTAATAAGGCTGATGATGCAGAATGACGTAATTTATCAATCTCATCATTGACACTCGATTCTTTTTCAATATATGTATCTGATGCAGGGACATACGCTTCCGGCTGATAGTAATCATAGTATGAAACAAAATATTCAACCGAATTTTCAGGGAAAAATTCTAATAACTCACTATATAATTGACCTGCCAATGTTTTATTATGTGCTAAAACCAAGGTCGGCTTATTCACTGATTGAATTACATTTGCGATAGTAAATGTTTTACCTGTACCGGTCGCCCCTAATAATACTTGTTCTTTCGTTTGATTATTTAAACCAGTTACCAATTCCTGAATAGCAGTCGGTTGATCACCGCTGGGTTGGTACTGGGATTTTATATTAAATTGTTGATTATCCATTCAAATCACTCCCTATACACTTACCTTTGTACTCTTTAATTGTACCTTTTTCAATAAATTACCGCAAATTCTATGAATTTTCTTATTTTTAGTTGCACGAAAGACTATTTTTCATGTATAATGATGTTTGTTGACTAAGTCTATTCGACTTACACACCATTAAGATAAGAAAGAGGTGACCGACATGGCAAATAACCCATCAGCAATCAAACGTATTCGTCAAACTGCTACAAAAACTGACCGTAACCGTGCTCACGTTTCTGCAATGCGTACAGCAGTTAAAAAATTCCGTTCAGCTGTAGAATCAGGTGAAGGTGATTTACAAGAATTATACAAATTAGCAGCAAAAGAATTAGATAGCGCAGCTACAAAAGGTTTAATCCATAAAAACAAAGCTGCTCGTGATAAGTCACGTTTAGCAAAATTAGTTAAATAATTGATTATATAAGAGTCGTTTCGACTCTTTTTTTATTTTAGAAACCGAGCAAACAATAATAATATTGGTCAGCCCATTTCAGAAAAATTCTCGCTCTCTGCCCCATAACGTAAAAAGTGTGCAAGACAAACCTGCACACTTTTATTTTATCTATTATTCAGCTACTGTCGTAGTTTCCATAGCTTCAGTTGTTTCAACTGCTTCTGTCGCTTCTATCGTATTAACTGTTTCTTTCATACCAGTTGGGTCTGATACGATTAATGACCCATTAACTACAACTGTCGCCTCAGGTAATTCATTCCACTCACGTAATTCTTCAACCGTTACATGATATTGTTCAGCGATTTTATCTAATGTTTCGCCTGTTTTCACTTCATGAATTTTAGTATTAGGGTCGCTAACTAATAATTCTTTATCGACTTCCAATTCTGTTCCAGTTAAACTATTCCATTCTGTTAATTTTTCAGTCGTTGTTTTATACTGTTCTGCGATTGACTCTAATGTATCTTCAGCCGTCACTTTATGTTTTTTCGCTTCATAAACAGAATTCTTAATCACCAATTCGTCACCCTCATTGATGACAGAATCATCTGTTAAATTATTCCATACTTTTACATTATGGACTGTCACACCATATTTATTAGCGATTCGCCATAAATTATCACCTGCAACTACCTTATGACGTGCCTTAATGCCATCTTCCTTATCTGCTTGAGACAATGGAGCAATTGATTGACTATTATCATCACTCGCTGAACTATTCGCTGATGAAGCTTTTACTGTTAACACATCACCAACTTGTAAAAATGTACTTGCATAGCCATTTAATGCCAATAATTCATCATATGTCATACCGTGTGCTTCTGCAATTGCCCATAAGCTATCACCTGCTTTAACGGTATAAGTTGTCGTTTCCCCAGTAGTTATCGGTGTTGCAGCCGCCACTGCCGGTGCTGCATAAGACGAGCTAACGGGTGCAGTTGCATAACCTGATACTGATAATACGTCCCCAACATTTAACCAATCACTTGATAAACCATTCCATGCCCATAAATCATATTCTGATACACCATATACGGCTGCAATACCAGATAATGTATCTCCAGGTGCAACGGTATGATATCCTGTCGTGCTTGTTGCTACAGTTGATGTATAAGGTGTGTAAGTAGATGAACTATCATAAATCGCTAACACATCACCAACATTAATCCAATCACTAGTCAAGCCATTCCATGCTTTCATTTGGTCAACTGTCACACCATATTTCAATGCAATATCAAATAAATATTCCCCAACTTGAACAGTATGTGTTCCAATCATCGTTTGAGCCATTACAGACTGTGACAAAATGCTAGCTGAAGCTAACGCCACCATAGATAATGACATTATTTTCTTATAAAGTTTCATTCGTTTTTCCTCCAATTATTCTACGTTCTTCATTTATTTTATACTGCTCATGCCTACTGGCATAGCATAGATATTTCTAATTTACGTTTAAATTATATCATTTTTTGCCTAGTCACTCCACCGATACACTCAAATGTCATCACTTCGTAATGTTAACCTTTTCTTAATTCTTACTCTGTCATCAGATTGTCAAAATTACTCTAACACACTCTTGGATTTTTACTATCCACGCAGCTAAAAATACGGTATAATATAAACACAAATTATTGAAAGAGAAGTGAAAATATGGGTCGTAAATGGATGAACATCAAAGAAAAGAAAGCGAATAAAGATCAAAACACCTCCAAAATTTATGCAAAATTTGGAATTGAGATTTATGCAGCAGCAAAACAAGGTGAACCAGATCCGGAGTTAAACCAAAAATTACGTTTTGTTATAGAACGTGCCAAAACATATAATGTGCCACGCCACGTTATTGATAAAGCAATCGATAAAGCAAAAGGTGGCGACGATGAAAACTTCCAAGAATTACGTTATGAGGGATTTGGGCCAAATGGTTCATTAATTATTGTCGATGCCTTAACAAACAATGTCAATCGTACTGCAAGTAATGTTCGTGCCGCTTACGGTAAAAACGGTGGAAACATGGGTGTTAGTGGTTCTGTTAACTACTTATTTGACCCAACAGCTGTTTTTGTCATGAGCAATCAAGATGCTGATGAAGTGATGATGGGATTATTAGAAGCAGATGTTGATGTGCGTGAAGTATTTGCTGAAGAAAATCAAGTCATTGTATATGGTGAAACTCAAGACTTCGCTACAATTCGTACTGCATTAGAAAATATGGGTATCACTGAATTTGAAGTAGCAGAAATTGATTTATTGCCTCAAAACGAAGTAACTTTAGAGGGCGATGATTTAGTTAAATTTGAAAAATTAATTGATGCACTCGAAGATGATGACGATGTTCAACGTGTCTACCATAACGTTGATTTATAAAATTAAAAACTCTCGTCAAGTTAGACTAAATGACTTGACGAGGGTTTCCGTTTATCTTCAGATAAAGAAAGGAGCATTTCAAGTATGGCACTTCCAAACATTTTACTAACTCGTAGCAATGGCGAAACTTATCCCTTACATGATTATTGTAGCCATGTACTTTTAGTTGTTAATACAGCGACCGGTTGCGGACTAGCCCCACAGATGAACGAGCTTGAAACCTTGTATCAAACCTATAAAGAGCAAAAGTTCTCCGTTCTCGGTTTCCCTAGCAATCAATTCAAACAAGAAAAAGTATCTGATGACGAAATGGTCAGCACCTGCCAATTAACATTCGGCACGACCTTTCCTTTACATCAAACCGTCCAAGTAAATGGTGAGCAAACTGCACCGATTTTCCAATGGTTAAAATCAGAATGTCGGGGATTATTATCAGAAGATATTAAGTGGAATTTCACTAAATTTTTAATCAATCGTAAAGGGCAAGTTATCAAACGCTATGCTCCTACCACTTCACCCAAATCTATCGCCAAAGATATTGAAAAAGCATTGAAAGCATAGTCCGACAATAATTACAAAATCCCTACCACACATATTATGAAGTGTGGTAGGGCAATCGATTATTTTACTTCAATTAAATCTGTCCAAGGTGTAGCCGTACGTTCTAACACTGCATTTAATTCTTCAATATTTTGTTTACCAATCGTACGTAACCACTCACGAGTTGCTGCTTCACCATTTGATGCAAATTCTGGCACAGCATCTTTCCAAGTTGCACGTCCACATAATACCCCATTGAATTTTGCACCAGCTTCATGTGCAAACTCAAGTGTATCTTGGAACAACTTAGCTGACACACCGGCACTTAAATAAATATATGGTAAATGCGTAGCATCTTCTTGTTCACGGAAAATCGCTTGTGCTTCTTCTTTCGTATAAACCACTTCATCTTTAGCGAATCCTTCAACATAATTCATGTTAACCGGTACTTCCACTTTTAACACATCGACATTATAGCGTTCTTTAGAAAATTCTTTCATCGCTGCAATCACTTTATGTGGTTTTACTTTCGCAAATTTCGCACTCTTATTATCTTCATCTGTCGCATCATATGTTAAAATTTCTAAGAAGAATGGGATACCCTCAGCTTCACACTCTGAACCAATACGTTCTGTAAAGCTATGTTTCCAATCATTGATTTTCTCATCTTCATCAACATCATAATATAATAAAAATTTAACAGAATCTGCCCCTAATTCTTTAATACGTTTTGCAGACCATTCAGGTAATAAATCTGGTAAACGTCCTGGTTCTGTCGCATCATATCCTGTTTCTTCATAAGCCATTAAAAGACCAGCACCTGCTACACGTTGTTTTGAAGCTGGAATACCATACTCTGGATCTAATAAAATAGATGATGCAAATGGTGTTAATTCTTCTGAAATCGCAATTTTAAATGCTTCAACGGCTGATTGAACATCATCAACACCACCACCAGCTTCAATCATTTTTCTCAATGACCCACGTTGGTCAATCGCTAGTGCAGAGATGATGTGATTTTCAGTTGACAAGTTAACTAATTTATCATATTTTTCTTGTGAGATTTTACGCATTTCAAATCCTCTTTTCTTATTATTTTGCTTCGTAACGTAGTGTACCGTCTAAATAAGTTGCTTCTAATTCTAACTGTGGCGATACTACAATAAAATCTGCATCATATCCTGGTGCAATTCGTCCACAAACATTTTCAATACCGACTGATTTAGCTGGTGATAGTGACGCCATTCTTAAAGCATCTGCTGCTTCTACCAAGCCCCAGTCATAGACATTTTTAACACCTTGTTTTAACTCTAAAATCGAACCAGCTAGGCTACCATTATCTTTTAGACGTGCAGTACCCTCTTTGACGATTACTTCAAATTCACCTAACATGGACTCTCCGTCACCCATACCGCCAGCACGCATACAGTCCGTAATTAAAACCGTCTCTTCTGGACCTCGAGCTTTAACCACGACTTTGGCTGCTGCTGGATGCACATGGTGTCCGTCACAAATCAATTCAGCAAATACATTATCACACGACAACGCTGCCCCAACCATACCAGGATTGCGATGATGTAGTCCACTCATTCCATTATATGTATGAATAAAAATATTTGCTCCTGCTTCCACTGCTGCATGTGCTTCTTCATACGTTGCATCACTATGGGCTAATGCCGTATAAATTCCTTTGCTTGACGCAAATTCAATAAATTCTTTAACTCCTTTACGTTCAGGTGCTATCGCAATTTTATTCACTAATTGATTTGATAATTGATGCCATTTATCTAACACTGGAATCGACGGGTCCCCCATATATTTTGGATTTTGAGCACCTTTATACTTTTCAGTAAAAAATGGCCCCTCTAGGAAAATACCTCGAATTTTTGCACCAGTTACTTCTTGGTAGTGTTCACCAATCGTTTGGCACACTGCATCTAATAATTCAATTGATGACGTTAAAGTAGTCGGCAACCATGAAGTCACCCCACACTCTAATAAACCATTCGATATTACTTTAATACCTTCAAAATCATTGTCCATTACATCATATGACTTATATCCATGAATATGAGTATCCACAAGCCCCGGTGCAATTAACGATTCTGAATAATCAACAACCTTACTACCGTCTGGAACGCTTTTGACAATTGAACCAAATTTGCCATTAACTACTTCTAAATATTGATTTTCAGCGACTGTATCATCTAACACGATACCTTTTGCTTTAATATAATAGTTCATAATTGGCCTCCCTGCTTTAATTAAATATTAGACATTCAGCAATGGATTTATTCTTAATTCGTCCAAACTTTTGTCTTCCATTTAAATAAATTATTTGTAGTTTTATTATAAACCTTTTCGCATAAAACGTACAGGGTTATTTTGAAAATGGATGTATAATTACACCTTTTACTACACGGTTTACCGTACCTGTTGCTGACGGTGTATCCGGAGTATTACCTACTTTAATAGCAGCTAATAGTGAAACTGTTTGACCAAATACAACATAAGGTAATGTTAGATATGCGTCCGGTACTCCTTTATAGTCTGAAGTGAAATCAAATGATTCTGATTTCAATGAATCATTATCTTCTACACGAATAGCTACCACTTTTTGTGCAATTTGATCACTCGCTAACTCATTTAACATATCTAAATCATATGCACGAGTGTATTCATCATTCGATACATAAACAAACGCTAAAGAAGTTTCGTTCACAAATGATTTAGGTCCATGACGGAATCCTAATGAAGAATCAAAGGCAGTCGCAATTTTCCCTGCTGTTAATTCTAAAATTTTCAATTGTGTTTCACGAGCTAAACCAGCAAAACCACCACTACCTAAATAAATTACACGGTCAAAATCGCCACTTAAATGTGCAGCAATCTCTTCTTCACGATTAATCACATTTTGTCCCATGTCAATCGCAAGACGTGTCCAAGTACTTTTAGCGTTCAAATCACTTGGGTCAAACGTTAAGAGAGCTGTTAATAGCATGCATGAATAGCTACCAGTCATCGCAAAACCAGCGTCATTCGAACGCTCTGGCTGTAATAATACTAAGTTTCGTTCATCACCTTGTGCATTTTGTGCTAAAGCTCCGTCTGGTGCACAAGTAATCGTTAATTGATATAATTCGTCGACTATCGTCTTAGCTAATTCAACGGCAGCCACACTTTCTGGTGAATTCCCACTGCGTGCAAAAGAAACTAATAAAGTTGGAATATCTGCTTGAAAATATGCTCGTGGATTAGACACTAAGTCCGTTGTCCCTACTGAACGGAAATCCCATACACGTTCATCATTCACTTGTTTTAAATAAGGTGTAATAGAATCCCCAACATATTGCGATGTTCCTGCACCAGTGAAAATTACACGAATACGCTGATGTTCTGAAATAATTGCCGCTAAAAATTGTTGAATTTCAGATTCACGTTCTTTATATGTTTGTAATGTTTCACTCCAAAGCTCTGGTTGTTGTCTGATTTCTCTAGTTGTGATTTCAGCACCTAATTGCTCTAATTTTTCTACTGATTCTTTAAACATTTCGAACCTCCTATAATTTGTTTGTTTTCTTTATTTGAATTACTGGGGGCTATCATTCGAATAATGGCACCCACTTTTTCCAACCTACTTACATTACCAAAAAGCCTGCTCCCACAATTCCATTATTACTCTCTAATTTCGAAATCTGTATCTGCTCTAATATGTGTAACTGTTCTTCATGTATTATTTTCTTCAATTCAATTTTAATTAAATCAACATATTTAGGATTTCGAACCGGTATATTACCACCTAGAATAATCACTTTAGGATCTAATAAACAAATCATTGAATAAATACTTAATGCAACACCTAACGCACTTTGTTCAATAATTTGTGCTGCTTGCCACTCACATTGCTGCCATTTATCAAACACTTCAGCAGTGGTAAGAGTTGGATTTTGATACATTTCCCTTGCAGCTTGTTCGATTGCAGGCCCAGCCGCAACCTTTTCCACAGCTCGTAAGCCAGTACTGGACGGAACAGGTACAAACCCAATTTCACCTGAAAAACCACTACCACGTATCATTTGATTATTCCAAATATTCGCACAAGCAATCCCAGTTGAAACGGTCACATACCCAAACATATCCTCTGAATCCAGTGCCAATAAACGATATTCTGCATAGGCTGCTACCTTAACATCATTATCAATTTTCACTACCACTCCAGGAAAATCTTGTTTTAATCGAGCAACAAGGGGAAAATTTGACCATGGAATATTATTTTGATAGACTGCTACACCCTCTTTCACATTCACTTTTCCAGGAACGCCTAACCCTATACCTACTAAAGTATTCCACGATTCTCCAGATAATATCAACACATGGTGAATCACTGAAAGCAACGTTTCATACATAACTTCAGCATTTTCGGCAGTCGTTTTTTCATCAATCCGGTGTTTAAATGTGCCGTCCTCATAGATAATCGCAGCCACAATTTTTGTGTCCTCAATATCGACACCTAATGCTTTTTTCATACGATGACCCCCATATTAGTCACGTTTAGGATGTGTGTAATCACGATTATAATCGTAAAGTACCCCTAGCATGCCTAACAATGCTACCAGCATCAGTCCTAGTTCTTTTACACCAGTCATACGTTGGAAATAAATAATCGCAACTAAACAAATAATAAAAACAATCCAACGGATAATTACTCTTGTTTTTTGTTCCATTTATATTACCTCCCATCGAATTTCGCTTGGTGCTAAAGTCACTTCCACACCTTCTCCATTTCCATTATACACGATTGTTTTTTGTATATCATTAGTATTATTCACAATTGCATATTTTTTTCTTTCAGGGTAGACATGAACTTCCACAAAACTATTATCACAATTCCATTTTTCAAACATATCTTCCTTATTGGCAGCAAAATAAAGTGCTCTTAATAATAATCGTGCATTTTCCACACTGTACGGCAAACCAGCAATGTAAACTCCTCGTCCTTTGCCATATTGATTAGCTGCTAAATGAATTTCACCAAATTCTTTACCTTCAGCATTCGCTGGCATCACCACACCGTCTGATTCTGCAGACGTTTTAGGATGACTAAACTCAATCACTTGCGTACTCTCATAAAGACCATACACATTTTTCATACTTTCACCAAAATCAATTGCATGAACATCTTTTACATCAGCTGTTATAAAATGGGTAGGTAATTGCTTCGTGAAATATTTATCGGTCGATAGGCTATATCCCATTTCACGCTCAACACCCAAAATATCACCCAATTGGAAGTAACGACCTTGATGATGACACGCACTCGGCTCGCCGACACCAATAAAACCACCACCCTCGTGGACAAATCGTCGAATCGCAGTTACAAGGTCTGTATTTTTCCATACCTCACCACCACTAAAGGCCGTACCAGCATCTCCAGCATTAATCAATACATCGACATCTTCTGGTACGCCATGTTGGATAATATCATCAAAACTAATAAATACCACATCAACCGCTGCTCCACTCAAGGATTCCATAATACCAAGATAAGAATAAATTTGTTTATACGGTAATTCATGGGCAACCATATGTGCTTGCCAAGTACGAAGACTACCCCATGCATTCAAAATCACCACTTTCAATGCCGTATATGGTTTTGTCCCTTTTACAACCTCATAGATTTCTCGAAATTCATCAGTAACATGCTCAATATATTCAACAAAGCGTGGAAATTTATACGCTAAACTTAAATAGCCACCATAACCAATACGGTCAACAGGATTACGCATCATCGCTCGGCGAGCAGTTAACCAATTTTTATTCGCCTCAATCGTCGGGTCATTGCCCACTTTGAAGACATCTGGGAAGAAATATGGTAAAAAACGTCCTTCCGTATAGTTAACATGCGGAATGTCCGAAATCATACGTAAAGTTGCGCCACCACCGACTGACCCTACAACAGCATCTAACCCAATTTCCTTGAAATACTTACCATAAGGTTCCGTCCCAATCCAATTATCACCTAAAAACATCATTGCTTCCTTGCCATGACGATGAACGATATCCACTAATTTTTTAGCTTGCTGTGCTACATAATGGCTCATAAAATCAATATAGTCCAAATATTCTTTTGTCGGTGTCCGATGCGTTGAATTATAATACCCTTGATCAACGATATGCTCAGGTCGCAGGCGATACCCTCTTTCTTGTGCAAATAGTTCCAATGCTTCGATTGAAATTGATGCACCATAACCAAACCAATCTACAAATTTTTCTTTGGCTAAATCATTAAACACCAAAGTAAAGTGGTAAAAAAAGGTTGTAAAACGAACCACATCTGTTTTAGGATTATCTTGACACCATTGTTCGAGATAATCTGACATAAATTGATTTGAGTATTGCCCTGTTACATTGAAAGGAATATCATGCGGGACACTATCTCCCCAATTGTTAGTGGTATGATTATACATTTGGGTCGGATCCCATATTTTGTACGCTAAAAACGAAACCGTATATTCATGAAAAGCTTCAACAGAATGCAATATAACGGTATCTGCTTCACTATCAACATCCCACTGCGTCACCGGAACCACTTCACCAGTCGTACGGTCGATAACTTCCCACCACTCTTTTGGATTGGCATCATAATTAGGAGTTAATTGTTCACGATAATAACCTTTCATAAAATCAATTTCTAATGTATCCGTTGTTGCTAAATTAAATTGCGACATTAAATAGAGTTGCTGACATTCTTCCATATGGTCTTTGATGAAATCGTTATGATTTCTTGCCACAAAATACGTTGTGTAAATTTTCGCATCTAAATCTTTAACATCATCGCTTAATTTTGTACCGTCAGAGTCCCGAATAGCATCAGCACCCCAACGTTCCATTAATTCTTTTGTTTCTGCTAAAAAATTCGTTTCACTCGGTAAAGTGACTCTACCTTTAGTTTTTGCCACTTGTTTCACATCCTTTTCTGGCTTCATCGAGCTGAAATGACGCCCACTTTGCATAGCACTTCTATGTCCTTTGCACCAGTCGTTCATTTCAGAGCGTTCTCCCTATATTTTCTACTATTCTTTTGAACCACCGGCTGTCATACCTTCAGTTAATTGTTTTTGAACAAAAATGTATAAAATTAATGTTGGTAACATAACCATAACCATTCCTGCATATAACTGTCCATATTGTTGTGCCGCATTTTGTGCTGCCATTAAATTCATCAACCCTACGGGTAAAGTACGTAATTCTTGTTTCGTCATAAAGGTAAACGAAATAATGTACTCATTCCAAAAACTCAAGAAATTAAATAGAATGACCGTAATAATACTTGGTTTCGCCATCGGTATCATAATTTTTAACATCGTTGTAAAATACCCAGCCCCATCAATTGCTGCTGCTTCTTCAAATGTACTCGGTAAGGTGATGAAGTAGCTAGAGAGTAAATGAATGGTAAAAGGTAAAGCTGTTGACGCATAGACCACTGCTAACATAAAACGGTTATTTAATAGCATTGGCATAAACTCAATATGAGCACTCGTTAAAAATTTTTGTGCATCTACAAACATTAAGAAGATTGGCACTACAATGTAGTTAACATTGATAAATAAGCCGCCTTTAAATAATTGACGCAACAGCCGTTTTCCAGGAAAATCAAATCGTGCTAATACATAAGATGCTGGCAATGCCGTAACCAATAATAAGCTCAATGCCATTGCCGTAACCACAATTGAATTTAAAACATATGCTCCCATACTGGCACGATTCCAAGCATCAACAAAGTTTTGAAAATAAATACCAGCTGGCATTGCCCATGGCGAACGATAAAACTCAGAATTTTCTTTAATAGACGCTAGAAAGACCCATCCTACCGGAATAATAATGGAAATCGCTAATAAACAAAGTACTAAATAAATAAATACTTTATATAATTTTGTTCCAGATTGTTTCATATGACGAATCCCCCTTTCTAATATTCTAAAATATCACGTTTCGTTACAAAGCTAACAATTGCAGATAATACAAATGAAAATGTAAAGACGATAACACCAATCGCCATGGCATAGCCATAACTTGAGTTTGAGTAGGCTTGTTTATACATATAGGACAGTACAACTTCACTTGCCCCATTCGGCCCACCACTCGTCATCGTTTGCACCAGTAAAAAACTCAAATTAATCGTACTAATAATAAAGAATGTCAGTGTTGTCCGAATATTATTCCAAACCAATGGTAATGTTACAGCAAAAAATTGTTTGAACTTACCAGCACCGTCCAAATCAGCTGCTTCATAAAAACTATCCGGAATATTGGCCATACTCGCCATATACATTACCATATAGTACCCTATCGCCTGCCAAATAAGTGCACCGATAATCGCATAATTGACTAAATGTTTATCCCCTAACCAAAGAATCGGCTGACCTCCACCATTAAATAAAGATAAAATTGAATTTAATAAACCTTGTTTTGGATTGTAAATAGCAGAGAAAATCCCTGCGATAACAACAATAGATAGTATATTTGGTATATAGAAAATAATTCTAAAAAAGTTTTGTCCTTTAATTTTTTCACGTGACAAAATGGCTGCAAAGATAATCGCTAAGGTTAGCGTCACAATCGTTACCACCACAATGGCTAAAATAGTATCTTGAAAACTTTTTACAAACTTCATATCTTCCATTAAAATTTTAAAATTATTCAGCCCAACAAATGTTTTTTTGGGGGAGTAGCCACCCCATTTATATAATGACATTTTAAACACTTGAAAGGTTGGATAAATCATAAAAATAAAGAATAATATCGTAGCTGGAAAAACACAAAGTAATGCAAAACGTGTTCGGGATTTTTTTCCATTCATAGTTATCCCCCTTCTTTTATTTACTCAATCTTTCCCCAAAAGCAATGCCCACGCAACAGCCAATGCTATTCGTGGGCATTCCAAAGGATTGTTATTATTGAGCTGTCACTTTTTCATGGAATTTACCCATCATATCAACAACATTTGCTTGCCAATCTTTTACCGCTAAATCGCCTGATACAACAGAGTTAAATGATTCATATAATGTTTCACCTAAGTTAACACCTTCAATTGCTTCTGTTGCAACAAATCCACCCATACCTGGTAAAACACCGTCAGTGTAAACATTGTAAAGTACTTTTTGTTCTTCTGATAATTTTGCATCAATACCTTTAATTGGTTGAATAGCATTATGAGTAGCAAAGATTTCTGCTGCTTTATCTGAATACAAGAATGCAATAAATTCTTTAGCAGCTTCTTTTTGTTCTGCTCCTTCCGGAACCCAAATGTGCTCTATAAATGTAAAAGCATAACGATCCATACCTTCTTTAACTGTTGGAACTGGCGTCATTCCCCATTCAAAGCCGTCTGCACGTGGTGCTTCTGCCATTTCACCCGCTACCCATGTACCATTTGGCATAAATAATGCTTGATTATCTAAAATCAATTGTTGGTTGCGTGTGTAGCTATCATTATTAGCATTCGCAACTGTTGTTGCTTCAGTATTTTCAGCTAATTTACCTAAAATTTCAAAAACATTCGATAAATCTTCACCTTTCCAAACTTCTGGATCATAGTTCATTGCTGAATTATAAAAATCTAATCCACCATTATTTAAGATAACAGATGCAAAGAATGTATCTAAGTAGCTAGCTGTTGGATAAGTGAATAAAGCAATGCCTTCTTCTTTAGCCTTATCAGCTAATGCCCACATTTCGTCCCAAGTTTTTGGCACTTCCCAGCCTTTTTCTTTAAACAAACCTTTATTATAGAATAATCCTGTTGGCCCGTAGAACATCGGCATTAAATAAGTTTTACCGTCATTATATGGATTTGTAGAAGTTGAATCAGTAAATCCAGGTAATAATTTATCTGCAACTGTTCCTTCCTCACCTGGAATCATTAAATCTTTTACATCTGTTAAATCTGCTAATGCATGGTCTTTAATTAATGTTTCAGGTAAGGCTTTTTTACGACTTAATCCTAACATTACTACATCAGGATAATCGCCAGATTGAAAACGTGGTGTCAATGCATCTTCTAGTTCTTTTTCTTGCGTTAAACTAATTTCAACATTTGGATTAATTTCTTTATACGCCTCAATAATTTCTTTCCATAAATCTGTACCATATGCTGACTCAACGGCTGCAAAATCTAATTTTACCATTTCTTCTGCTGACACTAATGGCAATCCAACAAAAACAGATGCTGCCATCAATGTTGCTGCTGCTGATAATAAAACTTTTTTCATACAAAACATCCTCTCTAAATTTTTGTTACTTTCTTTCCGACAATTTAAGTATAGCGTATTCATTTATATTAAAAAATGTATTATCTTGCTTAAAGGTTGCATTTTTTTGCTATTTGTTGTACGCTTACAATGTACGAAATAAATACACTAGCTGATATTTTGCTTTTGTGCCTATTTGAGAGAGGGGGAGCATTTTGTACCAGAATTTTGCATTACATCACACCTTTGAAGATTTAGCATCAACTCATTTTGACGTTATTTCAGTCAATCAATCGACTTATGACGCTAATTGGCATAGTATGATGCACTATCATGATTTCACTGAAATATTTTATTGTTTAGACGGAGAAGGTCATATGCAGACGCATTTTGGAATGCAACCGATTAAGAAACACTCCTTAATTATCGTCAATCCATATGTCGAGCATACTGAACACAGTTCCATACATAATCCTTTGAAATATGTGGTCATTGGAACTCGTGGTCCCGAGCTGATTTTTCCTGAAAAAATACTTGCCAATGACTTATTTTTATTTGATGATACTAACTTAACCTACTATCACTTAATCAATTTAATTTTAGACGAAATCACTATAAGACAAGATTATACGAGCCAAATCATTGACCATTTAACCAATGCTTTGCTATTAACATTAAGCAACCATGCTAACTCGCTGTTTTCTTCAACTAATCGGTCAAAATTATTATCACCTAGTGTTAGTTTAGCTAAAAATTATATCGATAATAATTATTCAAAACAGATAACATTAGAAACGCTAGAGCAACGGTCACATATTTCCAAATATCATCTTTCTCATTTATTCAAAGAAGAAGTAGGAATGTCGCCAATTAATTATTTAATGGAAGTACGTTTTCACCATGCAATTGAATTAATAAAATCAACCAATTATTCCATTATACAAATTGCTCAAACCGTTGGTTTCTACTCAAACCATTATTTTTCTAAAAAATTTAAGGAACGTTACGGTATTACACCAAAAGTATTCCGTAGTCACTATCATCAAGACCCTGATTTTTTAGAAAAAATGGGCCTAAATTGAGGAATAGAGATTTTAGAGTATAGAAAAACAGGCACGATGAACACTACTTCATCATGCCTGCCTTTTTATAAAAATACCTCTAGAAATTAATCTAGAGGCTATTTAGGTTTCATGGTAGAGTAATTGTGCTCATACCACGAATTAATTTATTGTTTGAGGTTCAATTATCCCCAAATGCTTGGCCACCAACCGAATGGTCCAGCACCTAATAAACCTAGTACTAATAACAATGCGATACATTGAATTGGCGTCCATTTTTTAAACGCTAATAAGTAGTACAATCCTAAAGTAATCACTAATGGTACTAATTTTGGTAAGATACCGTCTAATACTTCTTGAATTTTGATTTGTACTGGTGTTTCAGAATACTCGAAGTATTTCACTTGGTAACGTCCACTTGGTAATGCTGTAATAGAAGCATCTCCTTGACCAAGTGCTTTTTCTTCAGCAGCTACATCACTATAGATGATTGATTGATAAGTTGGTAAATCAGCCTCATTAACCACTTCAACAATTTCTGTTGGAGTTTGAGTAGTACCGTTATTAATAACTAAACCACCCAAGTTTGTACCACCATATAGACATGTTAACGCACCTACAACGAATACCCCTAACATAGAAGCAGCACGTGTAAATTCTTTCGCATTAGCAGTTAAGACACCAATCGCATTTGTACCTAAGTCATATGACCAGTACATTAACCAATAACGAATCGCAAATTGTACTGCGTTAAAGATTAATAGGAATAAAATTGGGCCAAAAACACTACCGTTTAATGCCATTTGAGAAGTGATACCTGCTGTAATTGGTACTAAAGTGAACCAGAAAATCGCATCTCCGATACCACCCAATGGTCCCATTGCAGCAACACGTACGGCACGAATAGTTGGAATATCTAATTTATTTTGTTCTAGTGATAATACAATCCCCATTACAAAGGTAACTAAGAATGGATGCGTATTAAAGAACTCTAAGTTGTGTGCCATTGAAGCTGATAAGTCATTTTTATCAGTATGGATTTTTTTCAATCCTGGTAAAATACTATGTAACCAGCCATTCGCTTGCATACGTTCATAGTTAAATGAACCTTGTAAGTTTAGTGAACGCCAAACCATTTTATTCAAGGTTGCACGATCTAATTTTTCAGCTGGCGTTGTATTTGAATAATTTGTTGGAATATTAAATGCCATCTTCGTCACCTCCAAAGTCAGTCATTGCTCCAGCACGTTTAACACGTGTTTGAATTTGATAATCCCAATATGCAAGTGCAAATCCGATAAACGCTAAGATTAGTAAAGCTGAACTACCTAGGCTACCTACTGCATTTACAATTAATGCTAAGGCAAAACCAATGAAGTAAAAGCCCCATAATTCGCGTGATACCATTACTTTAAGTAAGATACCAAATCCGACAAAACGCATCATACCTCCGGCAGCTGATAAACCTTTCATCACCCAGTCGTGTGCTTTGAAGAAATTAGCCATGTTTTCTCCGTAAGTTGTTCCTCCGACAAAGAATAATGTTACGATAACTGCAAAGATTAAACCTAAACTTGCCATCATGATATAGTTCAAACGATCAATTGCATCTGGATCAGCATTTTCTGCATAAGTATCTGCTTTAGACATTAACGGTGATGCAATTGTGAAGATAAGTGTTACAGCATATTGACCTAATAAAGCGAATGGAATAGCCAAACCTACAGCTGCTGCTGGCTCTACTTTTAATGAGATTGCCAAAACAGTTGCCATAATTCCCCCGATAACTGCGTTAGGTGGTTGTGCTCCCCCTACTGGCATGTTACCGATAGTCATCAATTGATAGGTACCACCTACTAATAAACCTGTTTGAACATCTCCTAAAATAAGTCCAATTACCGGTCCCATAACGATCGGTTGATACAATGATTCTAACAAGTTGAATTGATCAATTGCTGCAATAAATGTGACAATAAATATTAAAACAATTTGAATAAAGTTACCCATTTTACTAACTCCTCTCCTTTTATGTTTCTATACTGACTTCTAGGCAAACAACTTCGCAACTGGCTCAGTTGATTCTTGTGGCACACGACGAATTTCTAATTCTACGCCGAGTTCTTGCAAACGTTTAAACGCTGCAACATCACTGTCATCAACTGCAACCGAACCTGCAACTTGGCGTTTGCCCTCTGCCATGTGCATGTTCCCAATGTTTACTTTTTTAAGCGGCACTCCTCCTTCCACTAATTTCAAAACATCTTGTGGGTTTTCACAAATGATAAAGATTTTTTGTTTATCACTTGCTTTATGAATAATATCAATCGTTTTTTGCACTGAAAAATAGCGTGTTGCAGTCCCAGCTGGTGCTGCCATATCCATTAAACCTTGACGCATCGTATTTTGTGATACCTCATCGTTAGCAACTAATAATAAATTTGCACCTAAAAAACTTGACCATTGTGTCGCTACTTGACCGTGAATTAAACGGTTATCAATTCTTGTTAATAAAATATTAGGCATTGTATTTTCCTCCTTTTTCGTCCAATTAATTTTCAATCAAACTTGTTATCGCATAGCGTGACACTGTCACGACTGCTCCAGATTTAATTTCAATATCACAGGTTTCCAATTCTACTTTAACGATTTTGCCAATTAAACCATTCGCAAATTCTACTTTTTGCCCTGTTTTTAAATTTTGATGCAAATGTTCGAAATGTGCTCGTCTCTGTTTAATATTGCGATAACTCATTAGATAGTACACAAGCATCATTATCGACAAGATAACAACTAGTACAATCGAAACCATTAATAATGTTTGCCAAAAATTTGCCATTAAATACCGTCCTCCTCTTCATCATTTGAGGATGCTGCTGGTAATGTTGGTATTTGAATACCTTGTTGACCTACAGAAACGAGTTGTTCTGCTAAAGCTGTAACATCATCTAATACTTGTGCAAGCATTGCACCTTCAATTAACATCGGTAAATTGGTTCCAGTTAATACAACCACTTGATTATTTTGATGTGTTAGCATTTTACTTGTATTAAACGGCGTACCTCCTAATAAATCGGTAAAAATAATTGCTTGTTGATATTCTGATATTAATGTCTGTATCGCCTGTTCAAGTCGTTCACTATACACGTCCAAACTCTCTCCGTCATTAAACGGCACCACTTGCAAATGCGCTTGTTCACCTGCTATCATTTTTAAAGCATGTGATAAACCAATCGAAAATTCACCATGTCCTGTCAATAATATTCCAATTGTCATATTGTTTCACCTCATTTCCTAATTCCCCTTGATTTAAGTATAATGCGTTTTCATAACAATATAAATACATATTATTGCTATTTCATTACACAATCTTGTTATTTATGTACAAATCCGTATTTTTTAACCATACAACTAGACAAAAATAACCTTTATTATCAAGCATATTTGCATTTTTAGCTACTATGCAAAAAAACATGGACGGTATTCACATCCATGTTTTACATCTATATCTTACATTGCATCTTCGTCAAATGAACCATTTTCAAATTGACTATTATATAAATCAGCATAGAAACCATTCACTGACATCAGTGCTTCATGGTTTCCTTGTTCGATAATATTGCCCTCTTTCATCACTAAAATTAAATCAGCATTTCGAATAGTTGATAAACGGTGCGCAATCACAAACGAAGTACGCCCTTTCATTAATGTATCCATTGCTTTTTGAATTAATTCTTCCGTTCTCGTATCAACTGAACTTGTCGCTTCATCTAATATTAATAACGGAGAATCTTTTAATAACGCCCGAGCAATTGTCATCAATTGTTTTTGTCCAACTGACAACGTAACCGTATCATCTAACACTGTATCATAACCTTTTGGTAAAGTCTTAATAAAATGATGAATTCCAACTGCTTTCGCTGCTTTTTCAACTTCTTCTTGCGACACACCGACTTGGTTAAACACTAAATTATCTCGAATAGTTCCCTCGAATAGCCATGTATCTTGCAAGACCATACTAAATTCATCATGCAATTCTTCACGTGTCATATCACGTGTATCAATGCCGTCAATTAATATACGTCCCTTAGTGACTTCATAAAAACGCATCAATAGGTTAACAATAGTCGTTTTACCCGCACCTGTCGGACCAACAATCGCTACTTTTTGACCAGCTGCTGCTTGAGCAGAGAAATTGTGAATAATAGTTTTATCTGCATCATAGCCAAATGAAACATCTTCAAACTCAACATTTCCTTTAACTTGTGACAATTGAATGGTTTTATCTGTTTCAGCTTCCATTTCTTCTGCATCTAAATAATCCATTACACGACCCAATGCTGCTTGAGCAGATTGTAAACTTTGTGCTGCTTGAGCAATTTGAGATAATGGTTGTGAGAATAGTCGAACATACATCATGAATGCAACAATCACACCGATACTAATATGCCCTTTAATAACTAAGACGGCCCCAACAATACATACCATTACATAACCAAAATTTCCAATGAATATCATTAATGGCATCATGATTCCTGATAAAAATTGGCTTCGCCATGCACTGCTATATAATTTTTCATTTAATCGGTCAAAGTTCGCTGTCATTTGTTGACCAGCATTGTAACTATTCACAATAGATAGGCCCGAATAAGCTTCCTCAATAAAACCGTTGACATCTGCTAAATTTGCTTGTTGATTTTTAAAATGAACACGTGATTTACTCATAATAAAAAACATTCCCACAAATCCTATTAATACGGATAAAATTGCAGTTAACGACATTACAGCATTTGTTTTAAACATCATGAACAAAACACCAATCAATAAAACCACAGACGATACTAATGTCCCTAAACTTTGGTTTAAAGATTGACCGACAGTATCTAGGTCGTTTGTAATAATTGATAAAATATCTCCTGTTGAACGACTGTCAAAATATTTTAATGGTAATCGATCCATTTTTTCAGCAACTGCATGACGCAGACGTTCCACATAACGCTGCGATACTGTCGCCACAATAAATCCTTGACCATATCCCATTAAAGCTGCAATTCCATATAATATCGCTAAGCTAATTGCAATCGCTTGGACTTTCTCCAAGTCAATACCGGTCATAATACCTTGTGTTATCACATTCGTCATTTCACTTAATTTATCAGGACCAATAACGGTAATGATACTACTAACAATCGCAAAAACAATCGCTATTATTATCGGTAATCCAAACTTTTTACCATAACGAAGGCCACGTTGAACAACTTTTTCTGACACTGTTTTTTGTTTATCCATTCGCTAATTCCTCCTTCGATAATTGTGAGTAGGCTATTTCTTGATACACTTCATTTGTAGCCAGTAATTCTTTATGCGTACCTTGCCCTACTACTTTTCCTTTATCTAATACTAAAATTAAGTCTGCGTCCATAATCGTAGAAATGCGTTGTGCCACAATTAATTTTGTCATTGACTGTGTTTTTTCTGCTAAATCTTGTCGCAATAATTTATCTGTTTTATAGTCAAGTGCCGAGAAAGAATCATCAAAAATTAATACTTCCGGTTTTCGTGCAAGTGCCCGAGCAATGGCTAAACGTTGTTTTTGTCCACCAGAAAAGTTTGTCCCATTTTGTGCAACTTCAGACTGCAAACCATTTTCTTTACTTTCTATAAATTCACTCGCCTGCGCTAAAGCTAATGCATCATACATATCTGCTTCACTTAATGGCGATGCCTGACTTACACCGAAATCCATATTTGATTTTATAGTTCCACTGAATAATACAGCTTTTTGTGGAATATATCCCACTCGTTTATTTAACTCATCTTGAGTATATTCACGAATATCCTTACCATTCAGTCGTACACTCCCTTTCGTCACATCATAAAAACGCGGCAATAAATTCACTAATGTACTCTTACCACTACCGGTAGAACCAATAAAAGCAACTGTATCACCTGCTTTAGCACTAAAGGACACATTTTCAATGACTGGTTCTGCACTATCGCTATAAGCAAAAGTCACATTTTCATACTCAACTACTGTATCATTCATTTCACTAACTTCACTCATTGATGTAGGGTATTGAACATCCGGTGTCGTATCTAACACTTCATTAATACGATTAGCTGAAATAATCGCACGTGGTAAAATAATGAAAATCATTGTCATCATCATAAATCCCATAACTACTTGCATCGCATAAGACATGAAAACTGTCATATCCCCAAAAATCGTTACCTTTTCCATAAGAGAGGCAGTATCAATCAAATACGCACCAATCCAATAAATCGCTAATAAAAGCCCATTTGAAACTAACATCATTACTGGTTGGAATAATCCAAATAAACGCATTGTAAATAAGTTAGTATTCGTTAGTTCGCTACTTGCCATATCAAAGGAATGATTACGATAATTTTCTGCATTATATGCTCGAATCACTCGTATTCCTGTAATATTTTCTCGTGCTAATCCGTTTAATTTATCAGTTAATCCTTGAATAATTTTTTGTTTTGGGAAAGCAAATAACATTAAAATCGAAATCATAGTTAAAAGAATCAATACTGCACCAGCTGTTGCAATCATCCATTCTCCACTTTTATCAGATATTTTATAAATTGCCCAACCTGCCATAATCGGTCCTTTAATCATTACTTGCAAACCAAGAGTAATGACTAATTGAATTTGAATAATATCATTTGTTGTACGTGTAATCAAACTTGGTACTGAAAATTGTTGTGCCTCTTTGGCAGAAAAACTCAATACTTTATCAAAGACATTTCCACGTAATGTTCGAGTAAAGCCTGCGCCGATACGAGCAGCAAAAAATCCTACAATTAAACTCATCGCAAAGCTTATTAAAGATAATATTAACATCATGCCACCTGGTTGATATAAGTCAGAAACTTTTGTTCCCTCTTTAACTAACTTTTGAGTCACTTCTGACATATAATCTGGCACTTTTAAATCAAGCCATACTTGCGTAACGACAAAACAGACACTAAAGAGCATCATAATAATTTCTTGTCGTTTCAATTTTTTTAATAATTTTAACATTCCATCATGCCTTCCTTCAAAATTATACTCTATTACTTACATTCTACTGAACAAACATTATCTTTTATTTTTTGTAAAACCTCTTTAAAAACTGTTAAATCTTGACTACTAATTCCGTCTGTAATCAAATTCTCCGAAGCGGCTAGAAACTCAATGATTGCTTCATATTTTTTTTCGCCTAATTCGGTTATCGCAATCAATTTATATCGCTTATCCGTTGGATGCGATTGTACAGAAATAAACCCATTTTTTTCCATACGCTTGATTAGTCCACTAGCTGCCGATTTTTGGATAGATAAAAATTGTTCAATGTGTTTTTGAACAATTTCAACACCTCTATGTGTGTGTAAAAAGAACAACACAGCTCCTTGCGGACCGTCTAAATTTTCAGCATCGTGTTTAATTGCTAGTTGTGTTAAATACTTATCTAACGCTAAACTGACATCTCTGATTTGAAAGCCTACATGTAACATAATAACTCCTTTCTTCTCCACTATAGTTCGCATGTGAACTATTATATTCCTTGATACATATACTGTCAACAAAAATATTCATTTCAGCTATATGTTCCAACTTTTTCTCAACATCTATACATTATAGTATTTAACTTCCCCATACTAATTACTCCAATCAAAAAAAATCACGCTAAAAATTGATTACATCAAAATTTTAGCGTGATTCTTTTGTAAGAGTAATATGTATTTCAATATTGTCGTATCTGAATTACTTCAATAGCAAATGATATTTCATATTGTTGTCTCCCCATTTATTCAATAACACGCAATATTTTCGCAGGTACACCACCCACTACAGTATTTTTTTCAACATTTTTCGTTACCACCGCACCAGCTGCAATTACAGCACCATCACCGATTTCTACTCCCTGACAAATCGTTGCATTGGCACCAATCCATACATTTCGCCCAATTTTAATTGGAGCTGGAATCAGATTCCCTCTTTTTTCTACACTCAAATTATGATTCAATGTCGCCATAACAACATTATGCCCAACCAGAGTCCCGTCACCCAATTCAATTCCACCTTGATCTTGAAACTTACAACCTGAATTAATAAATACATTTTTTCCTATTTTAATATTTTTGCCACAATCAGTATTAAATGGTGGAAATAATGAAAAACTTTCATCTATTAATCTTCCAGTCAGTTTTTCCATTAAAGCCCGTATTTCTTCACCTGAATGATACTTTGTATTCATATTCATCGTAATCTCAATAGCCTCTTGTGCCAGAGTATGCATAAATTTATGTGTCGGTGAGCCAGCAATGACCTCTTGCCCACTATTCATGATAGCTAAAAATTCATCTAAGTTCATCTTATTCTCCTCGTATTACAGTGCATTTAAACGTTATCATAATCCACTTTGCACTATTCTTGCGATTGGATTCAAATGTTTACTCACACATTATTTATAAATTTATTATGTAAGCTCATAAAATAAATAGCAAATATTTATAGTGAATGATTAATTATGCTTTTTGTCTATATCTAAAGTATAATTGAATTTGAAACATTTAGGAGGTTACTATGGAAATTCGTGTACTTAAATATTTTGTTGAAACAGCTAACCATAAAAGCATGACAAAAGCAGCAAATAAACTACATATCACACAGCCCACACTATCCAAGCAATTAAAAGTCTTAGAAGAAGAATTAGGACAGAAATTATTTGTCCGTTCAAAATACAATACCAATTTAACACCTGAAGGTGAAATACTATATAAACGTGCACTTGATATACTCAGTATCGTCGATAAAACAGAGGCTGAATTTCAATCGATGAATGATTTCAATGGTGGTGAT